>JAKDNQ010000028.1 GCA_030456405.1 Nitrospira sp. | reverse complement strand
GGCATGAGTTGGTCGCCGCGCAAACCCCACAGAGTTTTCGACAAGACATTCATCGGGCCAAACATATCCTGGAGGACATCACGGGACACCAGGTCATCGGCTTCCGCGCGCCGAGCCTGAGCATCACCGCACATACACCGTGGGCCTTGCCGATCGTCGCCGAAGAAGGATTTCTATACGACAGCAGCGTGCTTCCCATTGTCCATGATCTGGCAGGGATCCCTCGCGCGAACCGATGGATCCATCGGCTTTCCTGGGAAGAGCGCAGTCTCTGGGAAATCCCACCCTCTACCTTGAGTATTGGAGGATTTCGTATTGCCATAGGCGGCGGCGGGTACCTTCGCGCGCTCAGCTACCCGGTATTGCAATCCCTTCTTTCACGGATCGAAGCCCACGAAGAACCGATTGTCACCTATATACGGTCGTGGGAGATCGACGCCGCTCAGCCTCGCATGCGAGACAGGCGGTTTTCAGAATTCCGACACTATTTGAATCTCGATAAGACGGCCGGCCGCCTTCATCGGCTGCTTGCGGATTTTCAGTTCGGACCGGTCTGCGAGGTCGCTGTGCCGATTCGTGAACAGGTCCAGAGCGCTTCTTCGCGGGGGATTCCTGATCCAAGCACAGTCGGCCACCTGAATGAGGCTCCTCAACTGACAGTCGTGTAACTAAGGAGAGATTATGCGATGCACCCGCTGTGCCGGCCTGAGAGTATCCGAGATGACCTTTGAGGGAGGAAGCAGGGTTCCAGTTCTGCGATGTATTCACTGTGGGGATGTCAGCGACCAGGTGATCATCCTCAATCGTCAACGCCGTCTCTATCCAAAACCAAACCGAGGGCGAACGCCCATCTACAGAAGCGATCGATGGAAGAGGAACCGTCCCCTGATAGCCGCGCGCTGACAGCTAGATTTGGTTTATCTGGTTTTGTTTCGTTTGTTTCGTTTATTTGGTTGATCTGGTTCACTTGCGCGCATGTGGTATGGCAACGGTGGCGCTTTGAGGCACTGTCTTGCTTGTCGTTGGCATGACGGTCGCCGGCAAAGATGTCAAGCATCACCCAGATGAGCCCGACCATCCCCATCAATAACACACCCTCAATGATTCCCAATGTCATGGCCGGCGTTTTCCTTCATCGATGCCGGATAAGCAGTTCCGAGCGGCGGAATTTGAAGGCATACCCGTCCTCGATCTCTTGAATCTCCCCCACATACTTGAAAAGGCTCGATACCAGCATTTGTCGACGTAACCCGATAGCTGGTGGGGGTGGGTGCGCCACTATGTAGAGTTCCGAGTTAACGGGATGCGGTTATATATTGATGGGTGCGCGCCTATCTTTTTCGGCGCGCACCCATGGAAGCGCACGACTCACTGCGCCTTAGTGTTGAGACCGAAACGGAATCTTGAACCCCGTGATCTTGATGATGTCGTCAGTCGCATAGTCGTCGACCTTCGGCATGTTCGCGTCGTCGCTGTGCTGAATAGACAAAAACGCCGTTCTGCCGTCGGACGTGAACTTCAATCCAGTCGGCTCCGCGGTGGAATCTTTGACTGACAGAATCTTCACACAGCCGTCGGTCTTAATATCTCGATCGGCTCCGTCCGGCAAGCAGGCGAAGATATCGCCGTTCGGATTGTCCTCGATCACATAGTGATTGCCGGTCTTCGGCTGGAACGCAAAATTGTCCGGCTGATTGAAATCTGGATCGCCCTCCACGAACCGATTCACGACCACAGTCCGCTGGGTCGCACTCGCCGTGAGCGGCGCAGAATCCACGCCGCAGATCACTTCGCCATAGTTGTCTCCCGTGGCCAGACCCGTATCAGTCCAGCAGAAACGGGCGCCGGTCCCTTGGAATTCTTCGTCGATCTCCAAATCTTCCGGTCGATAGTAGCCAGTTGCGCCTCCGAGATTAGCGTCCGAACGCACATTGGCCGCGCTCACCGAAATCCAGGCGCCATTGCCGATTTCGCAACCCTGCCCGAACTGCTGGCTGCTTGACTGGCAGGAGACTTGTAAGGCATACACATTCCCTGCGAGAAACGGCGACTCGTTCAGATTCGAGATCGGTCCGTCGCTATTGCGTGGAGCGGCGGGTACGAACTTGACCATGGCGCCGCCGTCTGCGTTTGCCGGGGTACCGGGACGGAGTTCATCCCCCGCATATAACACTCCACTTGGGAGGATACCGATCCCTTCCCAAGCCATTGTCGGAAGCGCGGTTCGCTTCACCACCTTCGTGGCCGGCAGACCGTTCTCATCGATGATCGTCCCCAAGATTCGGTTCGTAATCGTATGGTTCGTGACCGTCAAGGGATTGATGATCTCATACGCTCCGCCGTCTGAACGTTCTTCTGAGAATAGGATGGTGCTCCAGGGCGTTCGACGGATGCCGTCGCAGGCATCCGTTCCGCGCACGAGCGTTTCAACGGCGCCGTTGCTCAAGCGGATACTCTGAACGCCCGGATTGAACTTATTCACACCCGCCGCTGGAAGGGGAACTCCGAGGTCCTGCCGGTCTCCTTCGATACAGAAAATCAGATGGGTTGGGTTTTCATCGCTCGGCCAAAATGCGAACATGTCGGCATCGTTGCCTGCGCTGCGGGTCACGTATTCTGCCTTCAGACTGTTCGCGATCAGCGCCTGATCCTCTGCTTTCTGCGTCGATGTCCGGTACGTCCCTGTCGTGGCAGGCGCGGACGGGCCCAACGGCCCCTGAATACCGAACCAATGCATGGAGCTATTGCGGAGCCGCTGCTCGACACGCGCACCAAAATCGTAGCTGTCTTCATCCTCTGCCTGCACCGGCAACGCAGGCAACGCCAGCATCGCCGTAGCCAACGAGACCTTCGCCGCCGACAGTCCCCATTTCACCATTCGCTTTCTGAGTTTGACCATTATCGACTCCTTTTTTTCACATTTTCTCATTGTGCCGGACGAAACCAGCAACAGTGAGCGTGCCGTGATCCATATCGGCACACGTGGTTGCTTGACTGGTCTTGGCCGATATCGCACTGCCATCGGCGCTCTCCCTCTTGTCGCATGCGTAGGTTTCGCCGGACTCACGGGAACGGTCCGAAGAAGCTGCAGTCTTCTCCTTGCCGGCTCGTAGTCGGCCCCTTCACACGAAGCACTGTCGCAGAAGTCTGTTACGAATCGATCTGTCCGTCTTCAAGAATTCGTAACGGCAGCGTTAAGAGATGACAGAGCGTGGAGGCAGGCCCCTGCGATGGTGAACAGCAAGAACGCGAAACGGCTGGAACTGAGGTGAGGAAGAACGAGGAAGCAGTTGATCGGCGCGCTCGCTCGGTTGCGAGGTTCCATAGGACTGACGAACTAGGCCACATCCAGACGTAACAGCCGATTGCGATGTCCCTCGTAATCGGGGATAAGCCGCTGGTACTCCTGCGGCATGAGCGAGGACGAAATGAGAAAATCGGCTGAGGCCCGGTTACAGGCGATCGGAATGTTCCAGACAACGGCGATGCGAAGGAGCGCTTTCACATCGGGATCGTGCGGGTGCGGCTCCAGAGGGTCCCAGAAGAAAATGAGAACGTCGATTGTACCCTCGCTGATCTTCGCGCCGATCTGCTGATCCCCGCCCAGCGGCCCGCTTTGCAGCCTCGTCACAGCGAGATCTAATTCTGTGTGAAGCAACTTGCCTGTCGTCCCGGTCGCGATGAGGCTGTGACCGTCGAGTGCACAGCGATTGAACTTGGCCCAGGCCAGCAAATCCTGCTTCTTGTTGTCATGTGCCACAATGGCAATCGTTTTCTGTTCGGCCATCGTTATGGAGTTGTCTTTCATTGGCGCCTCCATCTAACTTGCGTCCATTCTTTCCGAGTGATTCTTGAGAGAGTATGGCAGGCCTTTGTTACAGGCGAGTTTCGTGGCTCGAAACCCTTCGAGACCGATGAACTTGCCATTCCCTACGGAGGCCGGTGAAGCGTGTGTACTTGGATGAGCGCGCGTATTGAGCGCGCGCTACCGGATGAGTTCCTGCACGATGCCTTGGGTATCGTAACGAATACGCAGTTCCTGCTCCAGTCTTCTCCGTAGTTCAGCGTTCGTCGAGCCGGTACCCAATCCGGGATTGACCGGCTCCATTTTGGTGGTCACCGTTCCAAGGGGGCCTGCCTGGACCGTTGGAATTTCCATGCGAGGAGTAGATCGGCTCGGACCCCTCGGACGATAGATGGCAATTTCGCCTTCTTCATCGGCCTTGACAAGGTCCGGTTGACCGTACCGTTCGACCACTTCTTCTCTCGTAGTGTGGCCGATCTTGATCCAATCCTTCTGATCGGGAACGACGGCGCACGCGCCGACAGCAACGAGAGCGCCGAATGAGATAAGCAGAAACTGGAGACAGAACAAGAGATTACTGCTCAGCCATTGCATGTCCGACTCCTTCGTTATGAGCGATTGACCGGACACAACGCGCTCGGTTCGCATCACTCTGCCGCCGTGTGCCGAATGATTTTTCCCTCCACCAAGTAGACGACGAGTTCAGCGATGTTCGTCGCATGGTCGGCGATTCGCTCATAATACTTGCCGATGAACGTCAGGCGTGTCGCCCGAGTGATGGTGCTTGAATCTTCCAGCATGAACGAGAGAAGTTCTCTGAAGAGTTGCTCCGTGAGGTCGTCGACAAAGGGGTCGTCCCGGCACACTTTTCGCGCCAGTTCGGCATCGCGATTCACAAAAGCATCCAGGCATTCTTTGACCATCCGGATCGTCCACTCAGCCATTCTTGGAATATCGAGATAGGGTTTGAGCTGTGGCTCTTCGTTCAGCTCGATCGCCCGCTCCGCGATGTTCTCCGCCAGATCGCTGATCCGTTCGAGTTCGGTGGAGATCTTCATGCTCGTCGTAATCAATCGGAGATCGCCGGCCGCCGTATGATGGAGCGCCAGCAGACGGAGACACATCTCGTCGATTTCGAGATCCAGCGCGTTGATGTGCGAGTCGTTTTCGATGACGTAAATTGCCAGATCCGAATTGCGCTCCATCAACGCCTGCAAGACGTCCTGTAATTGAGATTCGACTGAGCCGCCCATCAGCAAGAGCTTCGTCTTGAGATCGTTCAGCTCGACATCGAGATGTCGTTCCATCGCCGCCTCCAAGCCTTCAGCCCTCAGCCTAAGACCGCGCCTGAAGTTCGCATGCTCAACCTGCTGACCTCGTTCGCTCACTCCATCGGCCGGGCCTCATGTTTGTGCTGAGGCCGAGCACCCCGATGATGATCAAAAAGAAGACGAAAGACACCATGAGAAAAAACGTACTGCGCAGTCCCGCGATCATGATGCCCACCTCCTTCGCGCTCAGGAGAAACCGAGAACCCAGGGGACCGAGTCCGCGCCAATCGACGTGTCCGACATAATGAGGAAATTTTACCCCGAGCCAGATCACCACGCCGTTGGAGGCTGGTTATGAATCTGTAACATTTCCAGCTCATCAGAGAGCCTTGAATTCACGCATCAGTAACAAGCCGCTAACCGCGGCGCAATGCCGGCCTGATAGAATCACACCAATATAAAAATCACTATCACAGAAGGATACACATGGTTACAGTCAATCAACTCATGAAGCGGAACCTCGTGACGGTAGATTCCGGCGCTTCGGTCATCGAGGCCGCCAAGTTGATGAAGGCCTGCAATGTGGGAAGCGTGTTGGTGTCTCACGATCACCGGATCATCGGCATCGTCACGGAATCGGATGTCGTCAGGAAATTCGTGGGAGCCGACAAGGCGTCCTACTGTATCCCCGTCGAAGACATCATGAGCCGCCCGATCATTGGGATCGATGAACGCCGCCCCCTCACCGAAGCGGCAGACCTCATGGATAGGCACCAGACCCACCACCTGGGTGTCACCAAGGGTGGGACGGTGATCGGCACCCTCTCCGTCCGCGATCTGCTTCGCCCCGTCTCCATCGACGAATTCTAACTTTCAACCCTCTCAAGACCGGTGGTCTATTCGGTCTATCTTGTCTATTCGGCGACGAGACAGACCGGATAGACAAGATCGACCAGACAGACCATGCCTGTCTCAGGCTCGCAGCTTGTATCCCACGCCTCTTACGGTCAGGAGCAATGTCGGCCTGGCAGGGTCCGGCTCGATCTTCTGCCGTAGCGAATGAATGTGCACATCGAGCGCGTGCTCTTCGAGAGCAAATCCTTCCCCCCACACCTGGCTGAGCATCTCCTGGCGAGAGAATACGCGGCGGGGCGATTCGAGGAACTGTTTGAGAATCTGGAATTCCTTGGGGGTGAGATCGACCGCATGGCCGTTGATCAGGACTTCGTGACGATCGAGGTCCATCCGAATATTCCCCGCACTATACTGGAAACCCGGCTTGAGGCCGGTCTTTCGGCGTCGCAGGATGGCGCGCACCCGCGCGACCAGTTCACGGACACTCTCCCCGCACACCACCAAATCTATGTCCTGATCATACTCCTGGAGACACGCTTCATCCTGGCATGGGAGGTGTCCCTCTTGCACCGCGATGATTGGAACCGTCTTGAGCATTTTCACCCGACGAAAGTTGGCGCCGGCGCCGGAGCCACGGTCAAGAATAATTACGGATGGTGCGTTCGCGTTCGCCTCTGTAAGAGCCTGAGACACCGTGGTCACTACTGTGCCGTGATGCCCATTCGCTTCTAATGCCCTCTTCAACGACTGCGCGAACGACTCGAACTTCAGGAAGATCAGTATCGAGTCGCGTACGCTTGCGATGGGTGAATTACTGTTCAACATTACGCATGCATAATTAGACCAGGCTGAACAACAATGCATTACGGTGGAATTAAGAGTCCGTTAAATAAAACAGGCGCACGTGTACTTAGTGACCTGGAGCATAGACCAGGGAGTTAACACCGATTTAACAATTCATTGATGTCTCGGCAATGAAATCTCGGTACCCTCTGTGGAAGGTTGATCCGGTCTATTTGGTTTGTCTGGTTTGTGCGGTTGAATCGGACCGACTAGATGAACCAAATCAACCAGACAAACGAAACACACCAGATGAACCAGATAACCAAACAGAACATGACACTCTATCGCCGCCCGGCCTCGGTGGGAATCTGTATAGTTCTTGTGCTGCTCTTGGCTGTACCCTTCCAGGTCTCCGGACAAGTCATGCCCTCGCTGGACCCCAAGATTCCTCCTTATCAGCGCGTGAACGAGCTCACCGGAACACTTTCCGTCGCAGGGTCGGACACGATGAAACCACTGACAGAGTCATGGTCGGTAAAACTCAAACAGCTTTATCCCGGCCTCTCAATCAAGGTGGAAAGCAGAGGGTCCGAGACAGGGCTGGACGCGCTGTTGGAAGGGAAAGCCCAGATCGCCGCGATGTCTCGGCGTATGACGCAGCAGGAGGTCGTTGAATTCAAGCGGGAGTTCGGCTATGAGCCGACCGAAGTTCCTGTTGCCGTGGATGCGCTGGCCGTCTTCGTGCACAAAGATAATCCGATCGAAGGGTTGTCTCTCGCTGAACTCGATGCCGTCTTTTCCAAAGAACGGCGGCGCGGGCTGGAATATCCTGTCAAGGTGTGGGGTGACGCAATGGTGTTCGAAGAAGAGTGGGCGAACGCGCCCATTCAAATCTACGGACGGAATGGAAATTCCGGCACTGCTTCATTCTTCAGAGAGCACGTCTTAAACGGGGCTGATTTTAAAAAGCCCATGACGGTGGGCGTCGGCTCGGCGTCGGTCGTAGTTGAGTTGATGAGGGATCGATTCGGGATCGGATTCAGCGGCATCGGCTATCGGACATCGGAAGTTCGGCCTGTCCCGCTGGCGTCAGTCAAGGGTGGACGGTACGTGACGCCGACCTTTGAGACGGCGATGGATGGGTCCTATCCTTTGAGACGCAATCTATATCTCTATGTCAACCGGCCGCCGAAAGTGGCGCCGCCCGGTCCGCTCACGGAGTTCGTGAAATTCGCGCTGAGTCAACGAGGACAGAAAATTGTCTTGGACCAAGGGTATTACCCGCTCCCAACGACGGAACTCAACCGGCTGACCACGATGTGGGCAACGCCTATGAGAACTGCGACCGCTGAGGGACCGGCGAAGGCGCTCGACTAGGCCCATGAGCCGACTCATCCGCCTGACTTTTCTCGCCTTCGTCGGCGCCGGAGTGATCGGCGCCTGTAGCCCCAGACAATTCACCACGGTTACAATCTACGAGACACCCGCCGCCTACGTTCGGTTGGAGTTTGATCGGACGGTGAAGAAAGGAGAGGAGCGCTCGCATCCGATCTCCCTCACGCCCGAACGAATCGCTGCGGTCCTCGGCGGAGTGAGGGTCCATGAACCCATCGCTCTTGTGCGGGGCGACCTTCTAGAGAAGAACCCTGTTCCGCGCGTACATCCGGCCTTCACGAACAAGGACATCACGCTCTTGGCGCCGCTATTGTCGCTGGCTCTCAGCAAAGCGACGCCGGAAGAAGTCGTCACCTTCTATCAGACTCGAAACATCTCAGCCATCACGCGAGAAGTCACGTCCGGAGGGCTGTTCATCCAAGGCGATGAACTGCATCTGATTCTCGCGAACTACCGATCGCATACCCGCTATATGGCCGACTTCGGCGCCGCAGAAACAACGGACGACCGGCTCACTCCGCTGCAATCGCTGGCTCCGCAAGAGGGCCGGCTTGATTTTGATCCGGAGTCAGCAAAGCGAGAACACTCTGGTGGAGGATTGGGAAAAGTCTTTCAGTGGAACCATCGGGAACTGGCGGTGGCGTACAAGCAACTGCCGCCCCGCCCGCTGATTCAACCAACCCCCTAGCCCGGTCTGTCTGGTTGATCTGGTCTATCTGGTCTATCTGGTTTGTCTGGTTGAGTTTGGTTAGTCTCGTTCAATCAGAAACCAGATAGACCAGACAGACCGAACAGACCAAATGAACAATTTCCGCACCCAGCTAAAAGCTCCACTGGAGTTGAAATCGAATCAGGTTGCCGGTTTGGAGCTGGTAGGGGGTCTGGATGCACCCGATCGGCGAGGCAGGACTGGCGCAGGTCTGATTGGGGCCCGTGATAGGAAGGGTAGCCGAGTCCCCGGATGTTCGCTGAGACCAGGAATAGGAGACGGTCAATTCGAGCGCGCGATTGAACTGATACTCAAGTCCCAACTCTGTTTCCCGCACCGAGTATCGCGGCGCATTATCTTCAAACTTCCTCCCTCCGAAATATTCTTGCATTCGCACAAACGGAAAGATGTTCTGGCAATAGGTGTCGCATTTATAATTATAAAAAAGCTGAACATAGCCGCCACGCAAAGAGCCAAGCTCCACTGCCGTCCTGTCCTCATTCAGTTGAGGCCCTCTCCCGATGTTATACTCCGCCTGAAAGCCGAAGGGTTGAGGAAAGACAACCACATGCCACGCGACTCGTTCGTCGAGATAATTCCCGTCGTTCGTGAGTAGAGGACCGATATTTTGTCCGCCGGTCAGCGTTGGATCGGTAGGCACGACGGGGAATGTCGAAACGCCGACCTGCCCTGTATAGGCGTCCATCCCGACCTCAACGATTTGACCGTTGGAAAACTCATGGGGATACGATGAATGAAACACAAGGTGCTTGTTTTTATTCGCATCCAGCTGATTGATAGCCTGACCGTTGAAGACCCCGATGCCCAACATGCCGTAGTCGCCGGATCCCTTGAGGCCGCTATCTACTAACCGGCGGAATCGCTCGCGCACCGTGGTCGGCGTATAGTAAAGAAAGACTCCCAGATTACGCTCAGTCGGGAAGGCGCTGTTCACCGGATCGGCGCGGTCGAGCGCCAGGCGATTTTGGCTCGACTGCAAGTTTTCGAATGAGAAGGGCACCTTCGACTGCCCGGCCCGGATCCGCCATTCTTTGTTCTCCGTCAGAAAGAGATCGGCATAGGCATCGCGGAGGACCGCCGTGCCTTCCGAATTGGCGACAAGGCCTGCGAATTCACCCTGCAGATACACGAACACGCGATCGTGAGGCTGGCCGCTCACAATGAGACGGGCGCGGCGCATAAAGAACTCGTTGTTCCCGGCGATCGAGCGATCTCCCAGGGAATTGTTCAAGAGGTCGTTGTCCGGCGTGAAGTTATAGCGGAAGTGGGTGTAGCCGCGGATGCTGATCTTTTCATACCATCGTTCCCGGACAGGCACGTCACCGATGCTTCGGCTTTGTTCCATCGCCTTCGCTTCACGTTTTTCCTCATCTGCTTTCAGCCGGACCCACTGATCGACGGTGATCTGCTTATTTTCCAAGAGAACGTCCTCAATCGGACCTCCCCAACCGTCTCGCTCCCAGCACACAGAAATCAGGATGGCGATGAGGGCGATATGTACTGCCCCTCTCACTACTCTGAACAACCGATCACACATGCATCCTCCAAGCCTATCTACGCAATGGTCCTATAGGCGGAGGAGGATAGGGAGTAATGATTACAGTGAGGTTACGAGACGATCCAGGATGGGTAAACTCGTAAAGAGGGGCGACGGTTTGTCAGGCGGTCACTTCGTTAACTCCTCAACACGGTGCTTGAGCATGAGAAAGGCCTTCTCAAACGCGGCGTCTATTTCGCTCTCTGATCCAGTGGCGTTGGCCGGGTCAGGCGTACTCCAATGCAGCTTCTTCGGGTTGCCCGGGAATAGTGGGCAACTTTGGCCCGCGGCCTGATCGCAGACCGTGATCACCAGATCGAACGGTTGTGCGGCCAACTCATCCCATGACTTGCTGCGCGGCTGGCCGGGATCTATGCCGTGCCGTTGTAACGTCTCGATCGATTTCGGGTGCACAGTGCCCGCTGGACAACTTCCGGCGCTCCATGCCCGATACCGCCCTCGGCCGAGATCATTGATCAACGCTTCAGCCATGATGGAACGGCAGGAATTACCCGTACACAGGACTAGTATGTTGAACCCCCCCGTCTCCATCAGCCGCAACACCCGGTGGTTTTTTCAGACGGTTCGCAACACTCCGGTTCTCCCATCGTCTCCGGTGTGCAGCAGGCACTCTCAGCCTGATCGGCATGGCCGGAGAAGAGCTGGGCATCCTCCATCGTTCGGTATGTTTCCCAGGGAATGCCGGCGGGATCTTGGATCCAGGTTTTGTCCGATCGGGCATAACAACAGACCGTTTCGCCTTCCTCGGTGACGGTCATATTCCCCGCCGTGAGGCGCTCGCGCAATTCTGTCAACTCGCTCTCTTCTTCAACCTGGATGCCCAGGTGATCCATGCCGTTCTTCTTCGCCCGCGTGGAAATCGCGAAGTTCAGGCGCGGGTCTTCCAGCAACCATTTGGCGTAGTCAGTTTTTGTTTTGACCGGCTCCGCGCCGAACAGCGCGCTGTAAAAGCGGATAGATTCATCGAGTTTTTCAACCCCTACGTGGATGTGAAACCGTTTCATAATCAGTCCTCCTTTGGCCGGCAACAGTGTGACAATTCAATGACCGAGCACTTCCGCTTTTTATCATCGCGGATACTGGCGAATTCGGCGCGGCAGCAATCTTCGACCATGTAGCGGATCAAGCCTGAAAAAAACTCGAAATTGGCGCTGTAGATAATGGATTTCCCTTCCCGTTGGGACATAACAAGACCAGCATGACTCATATGCCTTAGATGAAACGACAGCGTGTTGTGAGGGATATTGAGGGATTCACTCAGCGTCCCGGCCGGCACCCCTGAGGGGCCATGTTCGACCAGCAAACGGAACACACGCAGACGGGTTTCCTGTGAGAGAGCATCGAAGGCAGTCAGGGCCTCTTTAATATCCATATGTCCAGACTACTCGACATATTATAATAAGTCAATCCCTGTGGAACGAGACGAACCAGATAGACCAGACCCAGGGAAACTGTAAGAAGAAGGCCGACTTTTCATCTTCCTTTTAGAGCAGGGCGGCATCGGGAAAGGTGGCGTGAACAGGGCCTTGCATCTCTAAAGTCAAAATAAAGACTCCGTATCTGATGCAGGATCGCTGCATCGGATACGGCGGAAAGGCCGATCTGGCCATGGAACAGAAGACCAGAACTTAGTTGAGACGGAGCTTCTTCCGCAGGACTCCGGCGAGGCCGAGCACGCCGCTGCCGAATAAGAGCGCGGCGGCCGGTAACGGCACGGCCGCCACTGTGCCAACCCAGGCTGAAGATTCGCCTTGGGGAAGGCTCTTAATTATGAGAGGCCATGACATAGATCCCTGCTCTCCAAAGCTGAAATCGCCGGTGGGCGGCTAGGCGAACAGTCTTCGGCCTCTCGCCGTCAATAACCCGGCAAGTCCGCTGCCGAACAGCAGGACAGCAGCCGGAAGTGGTACGACGGCATTCACAACGTTGCCGCTGAAGATCGTCGTGCTGGCAAACGCCCCATTGGGCGCAGGATCAGGCGAATTGAACAACAACGAGAACGCCCCTTCAAACGGGGTCCCCGGTATCAAGCTGTAGTAGGCCAGCAGATCGGGATGCTTGCTGTCGAAGAACGTTCCGAATGAGATCATGAACTGTTGAAACCCGAGATCCTGAACAGCGGCACTGTTGAAGGTGCCGCTCAGGAGGGTCGATCCCAGCGCGATGTTGGGGGCTCCCGGTAGCTGGGCGCCACCGGTGATGGTGACCGTCCCGCCCGCTCCGAAGTTCCACGTGCCGCCGCCAGAACTGGTCAGGCCGCCCGTGGTGAAATTCAGCGTGCAACTGAGACAGATTCCCTCTATACCAGCATTGGCCGGCGTGGAGAGGCCGATCATTTTGTCCACTTCGATGTTGCTTCCGATGAGTGGGGCGCCGCCGCCGGCAGAGGAAATCGAGCCGGGCGAGGGCGCGTTGATACTGAAATCCAACGAAACTGCCTTGGCGGAGGGACTGCCGACTAGTCCCATCGCCCACAGTCCCATAGCCATAACCGCTATCATGACTCTTGCCTTCATATTCCCGTCCTTGATCTGAGGACTGTGTCGCTAGTCCCCGTTACAGATCGAGCTTATTCTTTCCATCCTGTACGAATGATTGCTCGCCTGTTCGGAGCGCCGGAAGGACATACCTTCCGGCGCTCCTTCACAGATAGGATTAATTGCAGACGGTCGCGATATTCTGACCATTACCGTTGACTTGACTCGGCCAGCGGTGCGGACCACGGTCCTGGTTCTTCGTGACGAACGAATCCTTTAATCTCACCCAGAAGGTCGGGATGGGATTGTTTTCAGCCATGGAAGCTTGCAAGTCATCGATCGCCGCGTTGGTCCCAGCGGCGGCGCCGATTGGGGCCGCTTCCACCCCGGCTGTGCGGGTGATGAAATTCCAGGTCGCCCAGTAGGGATACCGGCCGCACTGAACGTCGTTTTGCCCAGACTGCCCACCGATGGCCACTGCATGGCCGCCGGCGGTTAATTTCGCCGGTACCGCTGCGTCACTGTCCATGTAGCCGATCGAAGCGGCATTGGCGTTGATACAGGCAACCAGGTTCGAAGAACTCGTATTGGAAAAACCTGGATAGGTTGTTGCGGCATAGTAAGGAGATTGCGTAAAGATTTCATCATACGCGGCCAAGGTGCCTGAGCCTGCCGTCCGTTGACAGCGGAAGATCGCGCCACCCTGGTAGCCCAAGTCCTCCCAATTGGTTTCGGCCCCGGCAACGATCTGCCGGATTTCCATTTCGGTCAGCGTGGTCAGGTCCCCGCCAGTTCCATTCTTCACGCCGTGGCCCACCACGATGGAAAACGGCACGATCACCGTCCCTGTCGTGGTCAAATGACCGGTTGGCGGTGGGGTCACGGCATCCCCACCTCCCCGATTCTGATGGAGGGAAGGTCCCTGGACATCTGATCCTCCCCAATGGACCGGCAAGGTTTGCGTGGCCTGGTTAGCCGGACACACGGACCTCAGGACGTTTTTGCCGAGGATGGGAGTGGGTGACCCGGCCGGGCACCCTGGTTGCCCACTGACGTTGAGATAGATCGCAGTCCCGACCGCTCCGTTCGGCTGCTTCGTATATCCCTCTTCGGAGGCGGTGCCGCTGTAGCGAACACGGGAGTTCGCCTGGCCATTGATGGTGCATTGCCACTCGTACTTTTTACCGTCGCTGGACACGAAGAGGAGCGGCGTGGGAGTGGCCGCGCAGATCCCAGCCGGAGCGAGACCGGCAAATTGTTGGCCGGCGGACGAGCCGGTGCCGTTGAGGTCGAGTGCCGCCTGGGCCGATTCGGCCGACAAGGCAAGTCCGGCTATGCCCGCGAGGGCGAAGGCTAATTTTGACTTTTGGTTCATCCTGTTCTCCTTAGAAGTGGTGAATATTCTCATCTGTTGTGTTGATTCTTCTACTGACGCGGATTAGGCCGCATCCTGGCTTGTGCCCGACATCCGGCGGCGGGCCAAGCCCACGAGCCCGACCAGACCTGATGCAAAGAGGATCGCCGCTGCCGGCACCGGAACCGCAGCGACCTGGCCGATCTGCATTTGGCCGTTTGCACTCAGCGTGGCTATCCCGACCTGGCTTATGGGGCTGGATTTCGTCATCAGATACAGGGTCTCGCCAAGGTTTGCGTATCCTGGTTTATCTGCGGGAGTGGTCCCGGCGAGGGTGTCGTTCCCAGAGTTATTCAAGTTCGTGCTGAAGGACAGGGGATCGAACTTATTAAAGAAGGTGGGGTCAGCAGTTTGCCCCGCGTTCGCCAATTGACCGCCCCAGACTACGAGGACCTGGGGGAGAACGGTGTCATCGAAATTCAGGTTGTCCGCACTGGTCCACTCGCTGAGGGCAAACTTACTTCCGAAGAAGCTCTCTGCTGCTGGAAGATACGTGGAGCCAAAGAGCGTATATTTTACTTGGGCGCCTCCCGCCGAGACCTGACTCATGATGCTCGACAAGTCAAGGTTCAAGCCGTTGGTGATCAGATCCTGATACGAACCGAGGTTCCGTACATATTCTGTGGTATTGCCGTACACGGCAAGTATCGCGTCGCCTTGGTTTTCGGGGATGAGAACGGCATGCGCTGCCGTCACCGGACCGACAAGCGCCGCCGCCGCTACCGTCGCGACCGCCACACGTTTAACCATTGAAAGACCCTTCATGATCGTCTCCTCCTATAAACTGTAAAATATCCAGACTTCTCCTCGAATGTCGTTTGCCTCTTGCTGCCGCCGCTCCCCATCACCTCCTCCTTGTTTCCAGCAGCCTCATTGAACAAGTACACACCAATTCTCACCGGCTTCACTATGACAACACCTTGTTACAGTTTCGTCAGCACTCGGTTGGAAGACAGTAAATCCTGAGGGCAGCCCAAACCTTCCTGTGAGGGCTCGATTCGTGTTCTGTTCTAACGCACAGAGGTTACAGGAATGTTTGTGTTGTCTTAACGGAATGGAAATTGTGTGTTACGTCGCGATGGCCTGTACGCATGAGACAAGCCCGGCCTTCTCTGGTTGGTCTGGTTTATCTCGTTTGTCTGGTTCAACCTCATAATCAGACAGACCGAACAGACCAGATAGACCGAATAGACCGGACAACGGCCTTCTTAGGCAGGAGGGAAAAACTTGACGACCACGATCCGGTCCATGCCTTCAGGGGGAGGCCGGACTTGGGCAAGTTTCGCCAAGGCATCGAGAGCAGATTGGTCGAAGAGCAGGCTTCCGGACGAATTGAGCAGACGGTACTGCAACACGCGCCCTTGCTCGTCGAGCACCAGTTCGCACATGACGGCATACTCAAGATCGTCCGGCAGCGACGACGGTTGCTCATACTTCGATTGAATCGAGGCGGTCAGAATATCCGAATAGCCGGCAAATCGGCCCCGGCTCTTGCCGATCGCGAAGGGATTGGCGTCGACCGGCGGAGGGCCAGGCGCATCCGATGCCTTGGGAGGAGGGGGCGCTTCGGCCTGTGGAGGAGGCGGCGGCGGAGCTTCCTGTGGTTTCGGCTCCGGCTTCGGCGGCTCCGGTTCTGGCTCCGGCTCGGGTTCTTTTTCAGGGGGAGGGGGCGGTTCTTCCTTCTTAAACGCGTTGAGCTTATAGACCTTGATGAGATGCTGACCCCAATCGGTTTGCGACACCCAATACAGACCCGCCCCGATCCCAAGATGGACCAGCCCGACGATCACCAATGTCGTGCCGAGCTTGCTCTTCTTTTTTTCAAATCCTTTGTAGCCACCCATCTCTTGATTCGCGTTAAACGTGAAACGTTAATCGTTAAACGAAAGACGTTGTCAGGCATCGGACACATGCGACAAGCAGCAAGGGCACGCTACACGAATCATACACAGGATGTTCAAACTGCCCGTCCAGCAAGGCCGCAGGCGAGTCGAAACCGGAGCAACTGTCTTGGTTGTCAAG
>JAKDNQ010000512.1 GCA_030456405.1 Nitrospira sp. | reverse complement strand
TCTGCCGGCAATGCGTTCCGCCACAGAGCTCTTTACTGAACGATTCGACCGTCACGACCCGCACTTGCTCGCCATATTTATCCCCGAAGAACGCCAGCGCGCCTTTGGCGACCGCATCCTGAATGCTCATGACTTCTGTCCGGACCTTTTCGTTTTTTCTAATCTCGTCGTTCACCGTCGTTTCGATATCGTCAATGTCGCGGGACGACAACGGCCTGAAGTGGGCAAAGTCGAACCGTAGCCGATTCGGACCGACCAATGAACCATACTGCTTGACGTGCGGTCCCAACATGTCGCGCAACGCGGCATGGACTAAATGCGTGGCGGTATGATTTCGCTGAGCGTCCTGCCGCGTGGTCGCATTGACGGTCATGCGCAGTTGCTCGCCTTCGCGAATCCGTCCTTTCGTGACAGTGCCCTTATGGAGAATCAACGTCGGCGCCGCCCTCATGGTTTCCGTGATCCTCACCTGTCCTTCACGGCCAGTCAGGACGCCCTGGTCGCCGACCTGCCCACCGCCTTCTGCATAAAAGGGTGTCACATCGAGGACCAATTCAACCTCGTCGCCTTCTGCCGCTTCTTTGACCAATCGGTCGCCTTTCAATATCGCCTGCACGAGACTCTCGCTCTCCAATCGATCGTAGCCGATAAACTGTGTTGCCCCGACCAGTCCGGCCAGCTCAGAAACGGCAGGCCTGGCTGTTTCCTGTTCGAACCCGCCGGTCTTGCGAGCTCGATTTCTTTGTTCCTCAATGGCCTGATCGAACCCTGCTTCATCGAGCGTCATGCCCTGCTCACGACAGGCCTCTGCCATCAGATCCATCGGAAACCCATAGGTATCGTACAGCTTGAAGACTTCCGAACCCGGAAGAACTTTGCTCCCGGCCGAACTCGCTTTGGCGATCATCTCATTCAGAATCGGCAACCCTTGATCGAGCGTGGCGATAAACCGTTCCTCTTCGCCTCTCGTTGCCTCGGCAATCGTCGCAGCAGCTCCTCGGACTTCCGAATAGACCCCGCCCATCTGATTCACCACCGCCGCTGTCAATTCATGGAGAAAGGGCTCAATGACGCCCAGCAACCGTCCATGGCGCGCGGCCCGGCGCAGTATCCGGCGCAACACATAGCCGCGCCCCTCGTTCGACGGCAAGACGCCATCCGCCATCAAGAAGGTAATCGCGCGAAGATGGTCCGCTACGACACGCATCGATCGATCAGTGGTATCTAGTTCTCCATACCGGACCCCGGCTCTGGCCGCCACGGCGCTGAGCAACGGCGTAAATACATCGCCGTCATAGTTGCTGTAGACGCCTTGCGCTACGGCTGCCAGCCGTTCCAATCCCATGCCCGTATCGATGCTGGGCTTGGGTAAGGGATGTAACGTCCCGGCCGCATCCCGATTGTACTGCATGAAGACAAGATTCCAGATCTCGATCACGCGATCACCCTCGCCGTTCGGCCGATCGTTGCCCGGCACCGATGGTCCCTGGTCGAAATGCAGTTCTGAGCAGGGCCCACAGGGTCCCGTATCCCCCATTTGCCAAAAATTATCCTGCTCTCCGCACCGCACAATCCGCGAGGTGGGAACCCCGACCTTTTTCCACAGCTCGTCCGCTTCATCATCGTCGCGAAAGATCGTCACCCACATCCGATCTTTTGCCAAGCCGACCGTCTGGGTCAAAAACTCCCAGCCGAATTGGATGGCATCTTCCTTAAAGTAGTCGCCAAAGGAAAAGTTCCCCAACATTTCAAAGAACGTATGATGGCGCCTGGTATACCCGACATTTTCCAGATCGTTGTGCTTCCCTCCCGCACGGAGGCACTTCTGCACAGTGACCGCTCGCTTGTAGGCGCGTGTTTCTTCGCCGAGGAACACACGCTTGAACTGATTCATCCCGGCGTTAGTGAAGAGCAAGGTAGGATCGGCCTGGGGAATCAAGGCGGAACTCGGCACAGCCTGATGGCCCTGCAACTCGAAATAACGAATGAAGGCGTGCCGTAATTCTTGCGTGCTGTTGTTCATGTCAGTACCAACCAGCAGTCCGAAGGCTGAAGGCTGAAGGTCTGGGATCCGATTCCGTCAATTTAACATTCAACATTTATCATTCACCATTCTCAATGCTGTCTCAATGGTGTCTTCGTCAAACCCTCGTTGGCTCAAGAGTCTCGCGACTCGACCAGGCGTTTTTGCGGAAACGGTCCGGCTAGCCCTCGTCACCGCTTGCATGGCCAGATCCTGTTCACTCACCTTGCGATAGGCCGCCCGCAATGTGGC
>JAKDNQ010000511.1 GCA_030456405.1 Nitrospira sp. | reverse complement strand
GAGAGATCCGTCGCTCTGCCAGACGCGCCCGCAATCGTTCAAGTTGAATCTCCACAATCTTTGTGAGCTGGTCCGTCTCCAACGGATGGAACACGACCGTTTCGTCGACACGGTTCAAGAATTCCGGACGGAAGTGTTCCCGTAGCTCCGCCGTCACGAGAGAAGTGATCTCGTCGTAGGAAGCGCGCCGTTGCTGCGCCTCGAGAATCTGGGGGCTGCCGATGTTCGATGTCATGATCAACACGGTGTTTTTGAAGTCCACGGTTCGGCCCTGAGAGTCCGTCAGCCGTCCGTCATCCAACACTTGGAGGAAGATATTGAAGACGTCGTGATGGGCTTTTTCAACCTCGTCGAATAGAATGACGGAGAACGGCCGTCGGCGGACGGCTTCGGTCAATTGTCCGCCCTCTTCGTACCCGATATAGCCGGGGGGCGCTCCGATGAGACGGGCGACCGTATGTTTTTCCATGTACTCGGACATGTCGATTCGAATCAGATTGGCCTCATCGTCGAAGAGCGTCGCGGCCAGCGCTCGTGCCAGTTCGGTCTTTCCGACACCGGTCGGACCGAGAAAAAGAAACGATCCGATGGGCCTATTGGGGTCTTTGATGCCGGAACGAGCGCGGAGGACTGCGTCAGCGACGGCTTGCACCGCTTCATCCTGGCCGACCACACGCTGATGAAGTAACTCATCCAGTTTTAATAACTTTTCCATCTCGCCTTCGACCAGCCTGGAAACGGGAATCCCGGTCCAGCGGCTGACGATCGCCGCAATGTCGTCTTCATCGACCTCTTCTTTCAGCAGCCGGTTTTCCCCTTGTTTTTTGCCGAGCTGTTCCTGCTCCAAGAGCAGTTCCCGCTCAAGGCGAGGCAATTCTCCGTATCGCATCTCCGCTACGCGATTCAAGTCGTATGCGCGTTCTGCCTGTTCAATCGCCTGCTTCGCCTCTTCCATCGACTCTCGTGTCTTGCGCAAACGCGACACAGAGGCTTTCTCTGAGTTCCATCTCGTCTTGAGTGTCTCCAGATCACGCTGCTTCTCGCTTAATTCCAGCTCAAGGGTTGCCAGCCGTGCCCGACTGGCCTGATCCTGTTCTTTCCGCAAGGCTTCTCGCTCGATTTCCAGTTGCATCACCTTGCGAGACACTTCATCGAGTTCCGCAGGCAAACTATCGATTTCTGTACGCAGACGCGCGGCCGCCTCATCGACGAGGTCGATAGCTTTGTCCGGGAGAAAACGGTCGGCGATATACCGGTTCGAAAGTTTTGCCGCGGCAACCAGCGCGGCGTCTTTGATGCGCACGCCATGGTGCACTTCGTAGCGTTCCTTGAGCCCGCGCAGAATCGAGATGGTATCCCCCACGGTCGGCTGATCGACCAGCACTGTTTGAAACCGTCGTTCCAATGCGGCATCCTTTTCGATATGTTTTCGATACTCATCGAGCGTGGTCGCACCGATTAAATGCAGTTCGCCTCGGGCCAGCATGGGCTTGAGCAGGTTGGCGGCATCCATCGCCCCCTCCGCTGCACCAGCTCCCACAACAGTATGCAGCTCGTCGATGAAAAGCAGAACCTGCCCCTCGGCCGCCTGTACCTCTTTGAGAACGGCTTTTAATCGTTCCTCAAACTCACCACGGAACTTCGCGCCCGCCACCAGCGATCCCATGTCAAGCGTGATGACGCGTTTCTTCTTCAGCCCTTCCGGCACATCCCCTTTGATGATGCGGGAGGCAAGCCCTTCGACAATGGCGGTTTTTCCGACACCCGGCTCCCCGATGAGTACAGGATTGTTCTTGGTTCGCCGCGAAAGAATCTGCACGACACGGCGAATTTCTTCATCGCGTCCAATGACGGGATCTAGCTTTCCTTGCCCAGCCAGCCGAGTGAGATCGCGGCCATATTTTTCCAATGCCTGGTAGGTGCCCTCCGGATCTTGGCTTGTGACACGTTGAGATCCTCGTATGTGTTGCAGCGCGCCCAAGAGTCGTTCCTTCGTCAGGCCAAGTTTCTTGAACACGCCACCTTCTTGAACCATGGCGAGGACGACATGTTCGACGCTAAGATAATCGTCCTTCAATGCGCGTTGTTCGTCTTCGGCTTTGGTCAAGACGTGATTCAGACGTGAGGCAATGTGGATCTGTCCGGGGCTCGCCCCCGCGCCTTGTACTTGAGGCAACTTTGCCAGTGCCTGCTCCACAGCATGGCGGACAGAAGGGACCGACAACCCTGCCTGCTCAAGGAGAGAGGAAGCGAGACCCGCATCCTGTTCCATAAACGCGAGCA
>JAKDNQ010000130.1 GCA_030456405.1 Nitrospira sp. | reverse complement strand
TGACGGCTACGGAGGCGCTTCACCCGGCTGTCGTGCTGATGGACATCAACATGCCCAAGATGAACGGCATTGACGCGACGGCTCACATCAAGGCCCGTCATCCCGAGGTCATCGTGATTGGTTTGTCGGTGAATGCCAGAGGAGAAAATGAGAGAGCCATGCAACAGGCCGGCGCTGCGGTGCTCCTGACCAAGGAAGCCGCAATGGATGAACTCTACCGGGCGATGCAGGAAGCGCTCGGAAGCGTTGAGAGGAAAGCGGGGGGGAAGCATTGAGCATTGAGTCCGTACCTCAAAGCTCAACGATCAGCACTCAACGCGCAACGCTTCCCGGACGCTCAGAGCTCAAAGCTTCCCGGAAGCTTTGAGAGAAAAGCGTTAGGCGTACGCATGATTCAAGGCGAACTCAGGCCATCAGCTTTTGGAGACGGCTCCGGGCTCCGCGCCGATGCGCGAAATTTTCAGGGCAGAAGATTTTTTTTCGACTTGCGCAAGATCGTAATCCATCTGCAAGCCGAGCCAGGTCTCCGGGCTGCTGCCGAAGGCCTTGGAAAGCCGGACTGCCATTTCCGGCGATATGCCCGCTTTTTCGTTCACGAGGTTATTGAGCGTCTGCCGGGTCACGCGCAGATGCTTGGCGGCATCGGTAATGCTCAGATCCAGCGGTGCAATGCACTCCTGGCGGACAATTCTGCCGGGGTGAGGCGGGTTCTTCATGCGCATGGTTCTATCCCCCTAATGATAGTCGATACAATCAACATCAAAGGCATCGCCGTTTTCAAAACGGAACGTCACACGGTAGTTCGCCCGGACAGTCACGGCATGAAAGCCTGCCAACTCCCCTTTGAGAGGATGAAGCCGAAAACCGGGCAGATTCATGTCCTCGACGCCTCTGGCACGGTTGAGAACGGCAAGGATATTTTCGACCTTCTCGACATAGTCGGCGCGAATTCCTTTTCTCTCTCCATGTTCAAAGAGCCGTCTCAATCCCTTGTGCCGGAAGCTCTGTATCATGAATAAAGGTAAGCTGACAAGTGTCGATTGTCAAGTCACGCGGGTGGATCTGAGGAAAGCGTGGAGTAGAAAGCATTGAGGGGTCATGCCCGCGGAGTCGTTCCGGATTTCTTGGATTCCCGCTTACAGCACGCGGGAACGACGAGAAGCTGAGGAGGAAGGGAATGAAAAACAAGAAACGCTCGAAGCAGCCCGGAAGCATTGAGAGAAAAGCTCAACGCTCAAAGGAGCCCTCAGCACTCAACGCTGCCCGGATGCCTATCGTCGGCGTGGGCGCGTCCGCCGGCGGGCTGGAAGCCTTCAGAGAATTACTGCGACATCTGCCGACCGATACGGGGTTGGGGTTCGTGCTGGTGCAGCACCTCGATCCGGTACATGAAAGCGCGCTCACCCAGATCCTGATGCGTGCGACGACCATGCCGGTGCACGAGGCGACAAACAATAGCCTGGTCGAGCCCAATCGCGTCTATATCATTCCACCCAATACAAATCTCACGATCGTGAAGGGCCGGTTGAAACTTCAGCCGCGCCAGAAGACGAAAAGGCCGACTCGTTCGATTGATATATTTTTCGAGTCGCTGGCGCAGGACCGGCGCGAGCGGGCCATCGGGGTGATCCTTTCGGGGACGGCCTCAGACGGGACGATGGGATTGGAAGCCATTAAAGCCGAAGACGGCTTGACGTTCGCGCAGGATGAGTCGGCGAAATACGATTCGATGCCGCGCAGCGCCATTGCGGCGGGATGCGTGGATTTTGTGCTTGCGCCGGAGCACATTGCGAAAGAACTCGCCCGCATTGCACGACATCCGTATGTCTCAGGGAAATCTCGACCACCGACCTCCCCTGAATCCCCGGAAGACGCCCGCGCATCCGCGACAGCGCACGAGGACGATGCGACGCCGCTGCCGTCGGGCGGCCACGTCACGCGGCACATGGATGCGAAGGGCATGCGCGGCAACACTGTGGCGGCAGAGGGCCAGGCGGGAGAGAACGGCTTCAAAAGAATTCTTCTGCTGCTCCGTAATCATTGCGGGGTGGATTTCTCGCTGTATAAATCCACGACCATCCAACGGCGCATCACCCGGCGGATGGTGTTAGGCAAACACACCACGCCGGCGGCCTACGCCCAGTTCCTCCGAGGCAACGCCAAGGAACTCGATGCCCTGTATTCCGACGTCCTCATCAGCGTGACGAGTTTTTTCCGCAACCCGGACGCGTTCGATGTGCTCCGGGACAAGATGTTTCCCAAGCTCCTCCAGCAGCGCGGCGACGATCCGCTCCGCATCTGGGTACTCGGCTGTTCCACCGGTCAGGAGGCCTACTCCCTGGCCATGACGTTTGTGGAATCGGCGGAGCATGCTCCCCGCGCGCGCGTACTTCAGATATTCGCGACCGACCTCAACGATGCCCTGCTGGAGAAAGCCCGGCAGGGTCTGTACGCCAAGACCCTCGTGCAGGATCTGGCGCCGGAACGCGTGCGGCGGTTTTTTGTCGAGGAGGAAGCCGGCTACCGGATCATCAAGCCGCTGCGCGAGATGGTCGTCTTCGCCCGGCAAAACCTCATCGGTGATCCGCCGTTCTCACGCATGGATCTGATCTCCTGTCGAAATTTATTGATTTATCTGGAGCCAAGTTTGCAACAGAAGGCCATCCCCACATTCCATTATGCGCTCAAGCAGGGAGGGTTGTTGTTTCTCGGCGCGTCGGAATCCATCGGCGGCTTTACCGAGCTGTTTGAGCCGGCGGACAAAAAGCACAAACTCTACGTCAAAAAGGCTGCCCCCACACCGGCCTTTCATCTGCCGCTGAAAATGAAACGCGGCGCAGAGTATGCCTCACCCGGTGTGAAACCCCAACCGTTGGGACAAAGACCGGAACAACCATTGGATGGTTTGCGCGAGGAGCTGAATTCACAGCGCGAAGCCGACCGCATCACGGTCAACCGATTCGCTCCCCCCGGCGTGCTCGTCAACGCCGAACTACAGATTTTACAATTCCGAGGGCCGACCGGCGCCTATCTTCAGCCGCCTTCCACGGGCAAGGCGAGCCTCGACGTGCTGAAGATGGCGCGCGAAGGCTTGATGCTGCCGCTGCGGGCCGCCATCAACAAGGCGAAAAAAGACAATACGACCGCGCGCAGGGACCACATCCGAATCGAACAGAACGGCAAGAGCCTCACGGTGAATGTGGAAGTCATTCCGCTCAAGAATTTGAGGGAGCGTTGTTTTTTGATTGTGTTTGAAAATGCGGAACAGGGACGGCCTGCAGTATCCGTCGCCCCGCTCCCTACGCAGGCGAGAGGCCTAGGCAGAGAACGGCTCAGCAAAAAGGTAGAATTAACACGCAGTCACGCGCTCGAAACCGAATTATCCGAGACGCGCGACTATCTCCAATCTATCCAGGAACAGCACGAAGCCGCCAACGAGGAACTCCAGGCCTCCAACGAAGAGGTGCAGTCCGCCAACGAGGAGTTGCAGAGCGTCAACGAGGAACTGGAAACGTCGAAGGAAGAGTTGGAGTCGACCAACGAAGAGTTGACCACCGTCAACGAGGAGATGGTCAATCGCAACGCCGAGCTCAGCCGCCTCAATGCCGACTTGAACAATCTCCATGTCAGCGTCAACATGGCCATCCTCGTGCTCACACGCAACCTGACCATCCGCCGCTTCACATCGCCAGCCGCCAAACTTTTTAACCTCATGGCGGCCGATATCGGCCGGCCGGTAAGCGGGGTCCGCCACAATTTCGTCGAGCCGGCGGCCAAAGAACAGGGGAGCGCCGTTCCCATTCCCTTGGAAGACCTGCTCCGCGAAGTCATCGACCAGGTGAGCCTGCGCGAGAGCGAAGTCAGAGACAAGGACGGCCGCTGGTACTCTCTGCGCGCGCGGCCCTACATGGCGTCGGATAACAAGATCGACGGCGCGGTGCTGGTCCTGGTGGACATCAACGATCTCAAACAGGCCGAGCAGCGAGCCAACGATGCGCGCCTCTATGCCGAAGCCACCATTCGCACCATGCGCGACCCCATCGTGGTCCTTCACAAAGATTTCCGCGTGAACACGACGAACGAAGCGTTCTATTCCACGTTCCAGACCACACAGGCCAAAACCGTAGGCCGCTTGCTGTATGAGTTGGGCGACGGGCAATGGGACATCCCCAAATTGCGCACGTTGCTCGAAGAGATTTTGCCCCGGGACAGCTTCTTCGACGATTTCGAGGTCACGCACGACTTTCCGCAGATCGGTCGCCGCACGATGCTGCTCAACGCCCGGCGTCTGGACCAGCTAACCGATATGGAGGGCATGATACTCCTGGCCATCGAAGACGTGACCGAGGGGAGGCAGGCGGAGGAATCGTTACGCCGGAGCCACGCCGAACTAGAGTCGTACGCGGAGGAGTTGAGCCGGTTCAATCGCGCCGCGGTCGGGCGCGAGTTGCGCATGATCGAGCTGAAGAAAGAAATCAATGAACTGTGCGGGCAGCAGGGCCAGGCCGAGCGATATTCGCTTGAATTCGAAAAGGAGTCCGAGAGTGCTGAGTCCTGACGAGAAGTCCTGAATTCCGAATACTCAGCACTCAACGCTCAGCACTAACCTAGCACTGAGGGACAATGATGCGGTCTCATGGAGTGGGGTCATGCCCGCAGAAGCGGGCATCCAGTCGTTCCGGATTTCCTGGATTCCCGCTTAAAGCACGCGGGAATGACGTGAAGGAAAGGGAGATCAATTGAAGAATGCGGGCTCAATGCCGTCCGGAGGCGCTGAGAGAAAAGGATTGAATTTTGAGTCCGAACCTCAGCACTCAGCACTGAGGACTTTCCCAGGAGCACTTAGGATTCCAGGTTCTCCACCCGCTGGCGAAGTTCGTGGAGCCTGTCCGACATTGCCGTTCGTGACGAGGCGAAGGGGCGCCGGCAGATGCAAGGCCGCAGGCCCTTAAAAACCGGAAGCGTATTCGCTGGAATCCGTTGAGGATTTTTCGGGGCCGAGAACGACGCAGATGCCGTCGTCTCGTTCGCCGCAGTAGAAAGGTCAAGGTCGGGCAGGCTCCTAGGATGCGCGAAGGAGAGCGCGGGTCTCTTGCGAATCGTGACGGATCTCCGATCGGACAGCTTCGATTTGTTGATGAAGCGACTGATGGCCTTCGGACAGTAGGTCGATTTTATGTTCAACTTGTTCGATCAAAACGCCGGTATGTCGTTTGACATCCTGGATTCCCTCGCGGAGCCGAGTCTCGGCAGCGTCCGTCGCGTGAGTGATGATCTGTTTGATTTGAGCGAGCGATTCTTGGTCCATACGAGAATCCTCCGAACGAGCGCTACTGTAGAGCAACAGGGCTGAGAATTCAAGGCAGGGTTTCTCTCCTGCTGCACACAACACGCCGGCAGGGCGCCGGGATCTTGCGACTTGGGGAAACCGGTCATGGCCCGTTACCCGCTCGAATTCGAGCGGGAGGATCAGGACAAAGATGAGTAAGCAGGCTAAGATACCCGACGGCCCGCGCGGGAGAAAAAACCCCTGTGCGGACAATGAACTATGAGGCAGCCAACTGTGAGTCAGAGCGACGCGGAATGGCCTTCAAGCCGGAGAAACAAGGGTTGCTCACGCTGTGAGGTTGAGCCGGTGTTCGATGGCGGATACTCGTTGTTCCAGGTTCTCCACTCGCTGCTGGAGTTGTTGATAGGAAAGACGGAGCAGGGCACGGGTTTCCTGAGATTCCTGTTGAAGTTCAGTGCGCACATTCGCAATCTCACGGTGAAGAACCTGCTGTCCCTCGATGACGAGTTCAAATTTGTGATGAAGGTCTTCGATCAATACCCCGGTATGACGCTGGACCTCGTTAATTTTGTTAGCCAGAATTCCTGTATGCTGCTGAACCTCGCTGATTTGATCCCCGAGCTCCCGCTGGACTTCGGCAATCCGATCGCCGAGACGCGCTTCAATCGTCTCTGTCGCTGCGGTCACAATCTGTTGGATTTGGGCCAACGATTCGCTATCCATGGGCCTCCATTTTTGAGTCGTCAATGTAGGGCATTCTGATAAGGAAATCAATCTGGAGCCAACAAGCAACTCGGTTCAGAATCATTGGTCCTTTCCGGCGAGATGCAGAGACGAGCGACGAGTCTAGAAGTCCTGAGTCCTGAGTTCGAGTCCGGAGCACTCAGGACTGAGCACTCACCACTAGGAAGGTTGAAAAGGGAAAGGTTTTATGAAATCCACAAAAGACACGCCTCCAGTCGATCATTCCGGCGATCGCGCCTCGCGTCTTGCCGCGCTCAACTTGATGGAAGACGCGGTCCAGGCTCGCGAGTCG
>JAKDNQ010000129.1 GCA_030456405.1 Nitrospira sp. | reverse complement strand
GGGGCGCTCTCGGTGCATCAGTACGGTGATTGGAACAAGTTGGATCGGTTCGGTTGGAATCGCGGCGGGGTACCGGGCGAATTCAAGGAGCAACGTGATCAGGAGATTTGGTGGCCGCGCAATGATCAGACCGTCATGGCGCGGCTCGCTACGGATGCAGGATGGGAAGTGCTGCGCGCCGATCTCGATCTGCTCCGGAGGGATTCCCTCATCCTGTTACGGAATCCGTAGTCCCAGGATGCCTGTCCATCACGGGAGGGTGATGATGTTGACCAAATTGTTGAGACCGGTGAGAGATCTGAAAAACCGATGGAGGATGGACTCAGACCTCCACCCTGCTTCCGATGTCGGTGACGAGAAAGACCAGGACTGCGAGACGATCAGATTTGTGCAGCCCTACACGATGACGTCTCCGGAACGTATCCGCGCGCTGTGTTCGGCGGTTCGGTATATCGAGGAGGCGGGCCTCGAGGGGGCGGTAGTCGAATGCGGCGTGTGGCGAGGCGGAAGCATGATGGCCGTCGCACGTACGTTGCTGAATCGAGGGGCGACGGATCGCGAACTGTTTCTCTTCGATACCTTCGAGGGCATGACGGAACCGGGTCCTCACGATGTCGCCATAACCGGTGAGTCGGCCGAGAGCTTGCTGAAGCAAGCATCGCGGACCGAAGAAGATCGCATATGGTGCTATGCGCCGATTGAACAGGTGGCTCGCACGCTCGCGCTGACACACTATCCGCAAGAGCGGATACATTTGATCCCCGGACGGGTCGAAAACACATTGGCGACGGCCGCTCCGGAGCGGATTGCCCTGCTTCGCCTGGATACCGACTGGTACGAATCAACGCGGTGTGAACTCGAGGTCCTCTTCCCACGATTGCGGCAGGGAGGAGTGCTGCTCATCGATGACTATGGACACTGGCGGGGAGCCCGGCGGGCCGTCGATGAGTACGTGAGCAAGCATCGGTTGAAGCTGTTTCTTCACCCGATCGATTATACCGGTCGTATTGCCGTGAAAGCGTTCGAGTAACCGAGGAGCGGTTCTCGCTGTGCCATCTCTTCTGGTCAATATCGGCTGCGGTGCAGCATGGCATCCAGATTGGACCAACTTGGATGTCCGTCCTGCGAGCCCTCACGTCCGAACTTGGAATGTTGCGGAGGGGCTTCCGTTCTCAAACGAGACGGTCGATGTCTGCTATGCCTCCCATGTGATCGAGCACCTTTCCCCAAAGCAGGCCGGCATATTGCTTCTCGAAAGTCGCCGCGTCCTGCGACGGGGTGGCGTGATTCGACTGGTCGTGCCGGATCTCGAAGGGATCGCTCGAGAGTATCTTCGGGTGCTGGCACGGGCCGAAATAGGCGAGGTAGCCGTGGCGAGACAATACGAGTGGATCACGCTCGAAATGCTGGACCAACTGGTTCGAACAGAGTCCGGGGGCGAAATGGGGCGGTATCTTCGAAGCCGTGCACGGCAGAATGCCGACTATGTGTGGTCACGAATAGGATCCGAAGCAGCGCCCTATCTTGGGCGGGAAGGCACAAGTCTCGATTCATCGGATGGCGTGCAAGGACAGCGCTGGCGGCGCGCGGTTACTGGCTTAAGGGAACAGGTCGTGACGGCGTTGTGCAGTGTCTTACTGGGCCGACGCGGTCGGTTGGCCATTCAAGAAGGACTGTTCCGAAGCTCTGGCGAATGTCACCGCTGGATGTACGATCAGTTCTCACTCAGGCAACTACTCGAACAGAACGGCTTTTCCGACGTCAGACGTTGCGCGGCATCTGAAAGCCGCATCGATAAGTTCGACTCGTATCATCTGGATGTCGTGAATGGGGAAGCGCGAAAGCCGGATTCGCTGTTCATGGAAGCCGTAAGGCCATGATTGGTCGAACCGGATCGGGTTCCGGTGTTCCTTAATCCGTGTAGAACTGCTGAATCATGAAGCGATTGGTTCAACGACTTTTTCGGCTGTTCGGATTTGAGATGCGCAGGCGCAGGGGGGAGGATCGCACCTGGTTGGGTCCGGATCGCGGTTCCCTACAAGGTGTCTTGGAGCAGATTCGGGAGGTCGGATTCATGCCGGGGACGGTGATTGATATTGGCGCGGCGGTCGGGTCGTTCACGCGTTCCTGCCACGCTGTCTTCCCTGCTGCGCAATATCTGCTTCTAGAGCCTCTCGAAGAATATCTGCCGTCTCTTGAGAAAGTTGTGCAGGACATTCCCGGGGCGCGGTATGAATGCGCCGCCGCGACGGCTGAAGGGGAACCTATCGCTATACACGTCCATCCGGACTTCGTCGGGTCATCCTTCTATCGAGAAGTAGAGGAAGGCACGGAGGTCAATGGTGTGCAACGCGAGATCCTTGCCGTCACGCTCGACTGTTGGGTGAACGAACAGGCCGCGGTACCGCCCTATCTCATCAAGATCGACGTACAGGGCGCGGAACTCGATGTGTTGGCAGGTGGACAGATGACGCTCGCATCGGCGGAGATCGTGATAATGGAGGTTTCTTTCTTCCGGTTTTATGAACAGGGACCACTCTTCGGCGACGTCGTAACCTATATGAAGTCTAAGGGATTCGTTCTGTACGATCTGCTTGGACTTCAATATCGTCCCATCGACGGGGCGCTGTCTCAGGTGGATCTGGTCTTTGTCAGGGAAGCAGGCCTGTTCCGGCGAGTTCACTGTTACGCAACTCCTGAACAGCGTAGGCGGCAGAATCAGCGAGTTCGATCTTATTTCCAGCATCTCGTATCGAAGTGAACGTTGTGACGGTTACGCCGTTGAAAATATCCGTGGTGACGCCATCCTACAACCAAGCGCCGTTTCTTGAGGAGGCGATCGAGTCGGTTTTGTCTCAACGAGATCCCAACGTTGAGTATGTTGTCGTCGATGGTGGATCGACGGACGGCAGCGTCGAGATCATTCGGCGCCATGCGGCGCGTCTGACCCATTGGGTCAGTGAACCGGACGGCGGGCACTATGACGCCGTCAACAAAGGTTTTGCCAAAACCACGGGCGAGGTAATGGCCTGGCTCAACAGCGACGATAAGTACACGCCGGGGTCGCTTTCGATTGTGCGAGAAATTTTCACGAGGTTACCTCAAGTGGAGTGGGTCACGACGCTTCAGTCGTTGACATGGAATTGCCAGGGCCAGGCGACTTCCATCAACTTCGGCGGAGGATTCAACCGCGATTCGTTCTTCAAGGGAGGCAATCTGCCGACGAATGGTTCATTCGGAAGGCGGTACATTCAGCAAGAGTCCACCTTTTGGCGGCGTTCTCTTTGGGAGCGTGCAGGAGGGCGTCTGGATACGTCGTTGCGGCTCGCTGCAGACTTCGAATTGTGGACACGATTCTTCCAGCATACGGAGTTGTACGGTGTCATGACGCCGCTTGGTGGATTCCGTGCTCACGGGAACCAGAAGTCGGTTCTACAGGCTGACGAATATCTACAGGAGGCCGAGGGCGTTCTGAGGAAATACGGTGGGCGGGCTTGCGGTAGAGGCGAGGCGTTGCTCAGGGGGCTCGTCTGGAAAGTCGGGCGACATTTCGCACTAGCTCCCTTGCCTCGAATTGTTCACGCGATGGGATTTCGTTCAGGGCTCGCCTTTCCCACAAAGAACGTTATTTGGGATGGGACGGCGTGGAAGCTTGTGTCCGGGTTCGTGGTCTGACGGCGAGGATCCTTCTGTGAACATTCTTCAAGTCAGCACCTATGACAAGGGAGGAGGAGCGGAGGCAATAGCGTGGCAGCTGTTTGAACGGTACCAGCGCCTAGGACATCAGTCGTCCATCGCTGTCGGCGAGAAGCGTAGCACCGATCCGTTCGTTATCCCGCTGCCCAAGACGATACCCGGCACGGTAATCGGAGGGTGGCTGGCACAGAGCAGTCGATGGCTCTATCACCGTGAGGGACGTGTCCGCGGAATGTGGCGATTGCGGAGATGGCTCGGCACGTACGGTACTCATCCGCAGAATTGGTGGCAGGCCCTTGCAGGGAGAGAGATTTTCAATTTTCCCGAAACATGGAAGTTGCTGGATGTGTTGCAAGAGCGTCCGGATATTCTGCACTGCCACAACCTTCACGGCGGATGGCTGCCACGCGGCGGTTATTTTGATTTGCGAGCGCTGCCCTGGTTGAGCCGGCAAGTTCCGACGGTCGTCACCTTGCATGACACGTGGATGCTGAGCGGGCATTGTGCGTATACGCTTGGGTGTGACCGGTGGAAGACAGGCTGCGGTACGTGCCCGGATCTCTCGATCTATCCTTCGATCTGGCGAGATAACACGGCATTCAATTGGAACCGCAAGCAGGAGATTTATGCCGCTGGGCGCTTTCATGTCGCGACTCCGTCGCATTGGCTGATGCGTCAGGTGGAAAAATCGATGCTGGCGCCAGGCGTGGTTCAGTCGCGCGTGATTCCGAACGGCGTCGACCGTTCCGTATTTCGTCCGTTCTCGAAAGCTCGGGCTCGGGAGGAATTAGGATTGTCATGTCGAGACGCAATCTTGCTCTTTGCGGCGAGCGGGGCAAGAACCAACATGTTCAAAGACTATCGTACAGTCGAAGAATGTGCCGTAAGGGTCGGGGCTCTCCATCCCCGCGCCAAGGTGACACTGATTGTGCTCGGCGATCAAGGGGAAACCATTCAGTTTGGAAACGGTGAGGTCCGATTTGGAGCCTTCGTGAGTCATCGAGAGACGATAGCCCGCTATTATCAGGCCGCGGATGTTTATGTTCATGCCGCCAAGTCGGATACCTTCCCGACCACGATCCTGGAGGCGCTCTCCTGCGGTCTCCCGGTCGTGGCTACTGCCGTGGACGGTATCCCTGAACAAATTGAAGATGATCGCTGTGGTTACTTGGTTCCGCCTGGAGATGCGGGTGCGATGGCTGAGCGCGTCGTGCAGATTCTTTCCAACGATGCGTTGCGCCTGTCGTTGGGATCGGCGGCATCCGAACGGGCAGCTCGTCTCTACACAATGGAGAAACAGGTTCAAACCTATCTTGAGTGGTATGAGGAGATTATCGCTTTGACCACGTCCGAACGGGTGTTGCCCCATGCCAGCTAAGGTGATGCTGCTCGCAATCGGGCTAGGAGTCGGCGGGACTGAGAGTCACATTCTTGATTTGGCCTCGCGGATCGATCGATCGCGCTTCGAGGTCATCGTATGCGCGCTTAAGCCCGGCGGCAGGGTGGCCGAGGAACTGCGGGCACGCGGAGTAAGGGTGGTATCGCTGAATGGAGCCGGTAAGTTAGACGTTCGTGTCTTGTTCAGGCTCTTAAAGTTGATTCAGACCGAGCGACCCGATGTGATTCAGGCATTCCTCTTTTGGGCCAACGTGGCCGCCCGTGTCTGCGGGCGCATTTTGCGGGTGTTTCCCGTGATTTCGTCCTATCATGATGAAATCGTGAGCGAGGGGTGGCTGGTTCGCCTCATCGATAGGCTGACCCTGAAATGGACCGATGGCATTGTCTGCTGCTCTGAGGCGGTCCGTCGTTCGGTGCTGTCTCGTATCGGAGAGACCGGTAATCAATTCACCGTCATTCCATTCGGCATCGATGTGGACCGATTCAAGCACGACGCGGCGGCCACGAGACGGGAACTGGGTCTTCAGGACGGCGGACTGGTGATCGGAACGGTCTGCCGATTGGTCGAGCCGAAGAAGGGCTTGAGTGTGCTCATCCGCGCGATGGATGAGCTGAAGCGGCGAAACAGCAGGCCTCCGTGTCAGTTGCTCATCGTCGGCGATGGGCCGGCGCGTGAAGAGTTGGAATCGTTGCGGGATCGTCTGGGACTTTTCCCCTGGGTGGTGTTTGCGAGAACCAGACGGGATATTCCGCGCATCCTGCATGCCCTGGATGCGTTCGTCCTGCCGTCACTGTACGAGGGGTTCGGTATTGCGATTTTGGAGGCTATGGCAGCAGGAAAGCCGGTGATCGCGACCGCGGTCGGGGGAATTCCCGAATTCGTGGTGCCGGGCGAGACAGGGGTCTTAGTGGCGCCTGGAAATGCCTCGGTTTTGGCCGATGCGATTGAACGCCTCCTTGGCGATGCCCATCACGCCAAGCAAATGGGCGCAAAGGGACGGGCACGGGCACAAGAACGGTACGGAATCGCAGGCGTCGTTCGCCGACATGAACAGGTCTATGAAGCCTGTCTCGCCACCGTCTAGCAGGCTGCGGGAAAACTCGATTTATACACAAAATGTCGTTGAATCTTTCATATGGCGCTGATGTCAAAACAGGTTCAGGATGCTCAAAAAGGCCTCCAGCAAGGCCGCAGTGAGCGAAGAGGCGAAGGCGTACGCTTCGGTACGTTGAG
>JAKDNQ010000510.1 GCA_030456405.1 Nitrospira sp. | reverse complement strand
AGGAATGCCTATGGCCTCTCAAACCCTCTTCGACAAAATCTGGGAATCCCACGTCGTTCGCGCAGAGCCTGATGGGACCACCCTCCTCTATATCGATCGTCAGCTGGTCCACGAAGTGACATCGCCACAGGCGTTTGAAGGACTCAAACTCTCGGGCCGCCGGCCTCGACGCCCTGGCGCAACGTTGGCGGTGCCTGATCACAACGTCCCAACGACTGACCGAACCCTGGGCATCGCCGATCCCCTCAGTGCGAAACAAATCCAGACGCTCGAAGACAATTGCCGTGACTTCGGCATCACACTCTTCGGCATGAACGACATCCGGCAAGGCATCGTGCATGTGATCGGACCGGAACAGGGCTTTACCCTTCCGGGGACGACTATCGTGTGCGGCGACTCGCACACATCGACACATGGGGCGTTCGGCGCGCTGGCCTTCGGCATCGGTACCAGCGAAGTAGAGCATGTGCTGGCCACCCAATGCTTGGTGCAGAAACGACCCAAGACCATGGAAGTTCGCGTCGAGGGAATGCTGCCGGCCCTCTGTTCGGCAAAGGACGTGATTCTGGCGATCATCGGAAAGATCGGCACAGCAGGCGGTACCGGCTATGTTATCGAATACACCGGCTCGGCGATCCGAGCCCTCAGCATGGAAGGTCGCATGACACTCTGTAACATGTCGATCGAGGGCGGCGCACGGGCCGGGATGGTGGCGCCGGACGAGAACACCATTGCCTATATCAAAGGACGCCCGCTGGCTCCGAAGGGAGTGTTGTTCGAGCAGGCTGTACAAACATGGCAGAAGCTCAAGACCGATGCGGATGCGACATACGATAGAACCCTCACGCTGCGAGCCGAGGACATCGCGCCGCAAGTCAGCTGGGGAACGAATCCGGGCATGGTCACCGGCGTGGACGGAACGGTTCCGGACCCGCGAACGATGGCAGATGAAAAAACACGCAAGGCCACTGAGCAGGCGCTGGAATACATGGGCCTCACCGCTAACCAGCCGATCACCAACATCTCGATCGATACAGTCTTCATCGGCTCCTGCACGAATGCGCGCATCGAGGATCTGCGGCTGGCCGCGAGTTTAGCGAAGGGCAAGCATGTCGCGAAGACCGTTCATGCGATGGTCGTCCCCGGCTCCGGTCTCGTGAAACAGCAGGCCGAACAGGAAGGACTCGACCGGCTGTTCAAAGAGGCAGGGTTTGAGTGGCGGGAAGCCGGCTGCAGCATGTGCCTGGCGATGAATGCCGATGTGCTTCGGCCCGGAGAGCGCTGCGCCTCTACCAGCAATCGAAACTTCGAAGGACGCCAGGGCGCCGGCGGCCGGACTCATCTCGTGTCTCCGGCGATGGCTGTCGCCGCCGCGGTCGAAGGGCATTTCGTCGATATCAGAAATTGGGGATAAGTGCTGAGTGTTGAGTGTTAAGTTGTATCACTGACAACTCAAAACTAAGAACTTAAAACTTAATCATATGCAACCGTTTACTCAAATGACCGGCCTCGTCGCCCCATTGGACCGCGTCAATGTCGATACCGATCAAATCATCCCGAAGCAATTCCTGAAAACGATCAAGCGAACCGGGCTTCGCGAAGGGTTGTTCTACGATTGGCGCAAGCAGAAGGACGGTTCACAGGACCCGTCGTTTTTTCTGAATCAACCGCGCTTCCAGGGTGCGACGATTCTTCTGACGCGCGATAACTTCGGATGCGGATCGTCGCGTGAGCACGCTCCCTGGGCGCTTCTCGACCAAGGATTCCGTTGCATCATCGCACCGAGCTTTGCCGACATTTTCTACAATAACTGTTTCCAAAACGGGATGCTGCCTGTGGTGTTGAAGGCTGATGACGTTCTGGCCATGATGACAGAGGTCCTTTCGACGCCCGGATACCAGCTGACCGTTGACCTCGGAAACCAGACGGTGACCACCCCGGACGGCGCCCGTTCTTGCTTCGAGATCGATCCTTTTAGAAAAGACTGTCTCTATCGTGGTCTGGATGCCATCGGATTGACCTTGCAACACGAGGACACCATCGCTGCCTACGAAACCCGACGAAAGGCCGAGGCTCCCTGGTTATTCACGGACCTTCGCTAGCAGGCTGTTGAAAAAGTCCGCCAGCTTCGTTCTCGCATCGCTCAGAGGCTCAACGTACGGCGGAGAGTACGATTCGCCTCGAAGACACAGGGCGCTCACCAACTCGCGCCCGTCCGCAAACGTGAGGCTCCTTATTCGTCGCCTCGCGGACCTCACTGCGGCCTTGCCCGCGGAACGGCGCGTCTTG
>JAKDNQ010000509.1 GCA_030456405.1 Nitrospira sp. | reverse complement strand
TCGTGGGTGTAGTCGGCGGCAGTTTCTCTCATCGGCCTTGGCAATGGCGTTTCTCCCTCTGGCTCGCCCTACGATCATCGACGCGTGCAGCAATTTTCCTTCTCCCACCGGCACATGTGATCCCAGTTCCTGGTTGGATGGAGGCCGACTGGCCGTTGAGGGATACACCGACCAAAGAAGTTATCTGCCTGGAGAACGAGTCACGCTCTTCATGTCGTCGCAGGCGCACACCAGGGCCACCGTGGCCATCCATCGCCTTGGAGTGCAGCAGGATCTAGTTTGGTCAGCGCCGGTGTGGGTGCGCCCAAACGCGATCCAGGCTGATGCGTCTTGATCAAGCAACATTGCGGAGGTGCACCTTCTTGTGAGCCTGTACTTGCTGCTCAGCCAGCAGCCAATGCTCGAGATCACGCCCGTACTGATAGCCGCCTTCGCAGTACAGTTGATAGGCAAGAGACCGGATTTCCTCTTCCATCGATTCACCCTCAACGCGCGGTGCTCCCGGTCTTTTTTGTTGTTTTGCCATGATGCCTCCTTATGTTGTTCTATGAATTCTAATAAAAGTTTGTGTTCCGACTATAGCATCTGTGTTCAGGGCCAGCGAGAAATCATAGACATTCTACTTTTCTGACCGACTCGCCCGCGTATGGTGGGAGCTACTTGGTTATTGTCGGAACGACCTAGCCGTTCGTTGGTGAACTGGTGTCTGAGTGGTGAAAGCTCTGGCATCTTCGAGTTGGACGTTCCCTCGATCCATGACTAGATAGAGAAAAAAGATCGGAGCATTAGCCGGGACGATCACGGTCGTAATGTCGGGCAAGAGCTGATCCCCATGCTCGTTCCTGATTTCCCCGTGCGCTGTTATTTTTCCGCCGCAGCCCGTTCCTGGGCTCGGTACTTTGTCACGGACATACCAGCGACTCCCCAATTGTCGGTATCGACTTCCTCGATGACCACGAACGTCTGAGCGGGATTCTTGTTCAATACACGGACAAGAAGATCCGTTACGCCTTTGATGAGTTCCTCTTTCTGCTCGACTGTGACTCCCTCGCGCGTGACTCGAATATGGACATACGGCATTGAACGCCCCTTGTGATGTTGCGTCGTCGCTCATGCGCCATCTTACCATTTGCCGGCGTGGGCGCCACCATCGACGTGCAAGACTTCACCTGTCACAAAAGTCGCATCTGTAAGATAGAGCACGGCATCGACGATTTCCGACACCTTTCCGATACGATGGATCGGGTGAAGCGATTTCAAGAACTCATGCGTTTCGGGTTTGTGCATGGGTGTATCGATAATCCCCGCTCCGATCGCATTAAAGCGAATGCCCTCGCCGGCAAATTCAATCGCCAGCGCAGACGTGACGGCATTCAGGCCTCCTTTAGTGAGCACAGGAATGGCGGCGGGCACTCCAGCAATGGGCTGGTCGGCCAGCGAGGTTGTAATGTTTACGATATGACCAGCTTCCTGTTTCCGCATCTGTCGCACAGCCTGTTGTGTGACATACAGAAAGCCGGCGAGGTTCGTCGATACCAGCCGCTCGAAGTCCTCCGTTGTGTAGTCGGTAAAGGGTTTGGGAATAAAGATACCGGCGTTGTTGACCAAGAGGTCGACGGAGTCGAATTGACGAATAGCTGTCTCGACGAGGTTCCGTGCCGTCTCCGGATGCGCGATATCGCCGTCCACGAGTGCCAGGTCCGCCGAGGCGGTCAGAGTCCCCGACTGCGTGATCTGTCTAGAATTGGCAACGACGCGGTAGCCGTGTTTCAGCAGTGCGGTGGTCAGGCCGAGTCCAATGCCGCTCGATGCGCCGGTCACAATCGCTGTCTTCATGGTAGTCATGTGCAATCCCCTTTCAGAATGTAGGTGATGATGAACGTCAACTCTGGTTTCCATCCTACTTGATGAAGCTTTCATTGTGTTATAAACTTTCCACTGGTAAGTGCATTTTGTACTTTCCATTTGGAAAGTCGAGAATGCCTCGATGAAGGAGAGCCCATGGCCATTAAACGTCGGAAAAGCAAAGTGGCGCCACCACCGAAAGAATGTTCGGTCACGATGTGTATGCAGCTCTTGGGTGGGGCCTGGACTCCAAACATCATTTGGTATCTGCGGTCCGAGCCGAGACGGTTCAGCGAACTCATGGCCGACATCCCCGGCGTGTCGCCAAAAGTCTTTTCGGTACGGCTGAAGAGGCTGGAGAAAGCCGGCATCCTGATTCGCCAGGTCATGCCGACCTCTCCGCCGACCGTCGAGTATTCGCTGACCGATCTTGGGCAGGAACTGACAC
>JAKDNQ010000508.1 GCA_030456405.1 Nitrospira sp. | reverse complement strand
AAGTCGGAAGCTCCCTTAGTCGGGACGGGAATGGAAACCGTGGTTGCGCGCGATTCGGGCTATGTCGTGCAGGCTCGGCGTGCCGGTGTGGTGGAAAGTGTAGATGCTACCAGGATCGTCGTCCGTGCCGATTCAAAAGAAGGTCGGAAAAGGAACGATGCCGGCTTAGATGTATACGATCTGATCAAGTTCCAGCGATCGAATCAGAGCACGACCATCACACAGACTCCGGTGGTACGGCTTGGGCAGCCGGTGAAGGTGGGACAGGTCTTAGCCGACGGCCCCGCCATCGATCACGGCGAACTGGCATTAGGGAAGAATATTCTCGTCGCCTTCATGCCCTGGGGCGGGTACAACTTCGAAGACGCCATTTTGTTGAGCGAAAAACTGGTGCGCGAAGATGCATTTACCTCGATTCACATTGAAGAATTCGAAGTCGAAGCTCGCGATACCAAGTTGGGGAAAGAGGACATTACTCGGGACATCCCAAACGTCGGAGAAGAAGCGCTTCGTGATCTCGACGAGAGCGGAATTATCCGTATCGGGGCCGAAGTGAAGCCTGGGAATATCCTGGTCGGCAAAGTGACACCGAAAGGCGAGACGCAGCTCACGCCGGAAGAAAAGCTGTTGCGGGCCATCTTCGGTGAAAAAGCAGGCGATGTGAAAGATACGTCGCTCACGGTGCCGCCGGGTGTCGAGGGTATCGTCGTCGATGTGAAGATTTTCTCACGCAAGGGACTCGATAAGGACGAACGATCCAAGAGTATTGAAAGCGACGATGCGATGAAGCTCCAGCGCGATCACCACGAGGAGCTCCGTATCATCGACGAAGAAAAGACGAAGAAGATCAGGAAACTGCTGCTGGGAAAAGTGGTCGGCCGTGACTTGATGGATCCGGAGAGCGGCGATGTCATTCTCAAAAAGAAGGGCAAGCTGACCGTAGAGATTCTCAAGCGGTTGCCGGATGAGACCGTCCGCTACATCATTTTGAGCGATCCTGATGAGCAGAAAGAGCTGGAAGACGTCGAGCGGCGGGCGAAGGAGCAGATCGAGATTTTACAAACGCTGTACGACGAAAAGGTTGGGCGCCTGAAACGGGGTGATGAGCTCCCACCAGGGGTCATCAAGCTCGTGAAGGTTTATGTGTCGATGAAGCGGAAGATTCAGGTCGGCGACAAGATGGCAGGGCGGCATGGAAACAAAGGCGTGGTCTCTCGGGTGTTACCCGAGGAAGACATGCCCTGTTTGCCGGATGGGACGCCGGTAGAAATTGTGCTGAATCCGCTCGGGGTACCGTCACGTATGAACGTCGGTCAAATTCTCGAAACTCACCTGGGTTGGGCCGCCAAGGCCTTGGGGATTAAGGTGGCGAGCCCGGTGTTTGATGGGGCGTCAGAATCAGAAATCAAGGATTTGCTCAAGAAGGCGAACTTGCCGACCAGTGGGCAATCGATCTTGATGGATGGCCGAACTGGAGAAATGTTCGGCAGCCCTGTCACGGTCGGCTACATGTATGTCTTAAAGCTTCACCATTTGGTTGATGACAAGATTCACGCGCGGTCGATTGGCCCCTACTCACTCGTCACCCAGCAACCGCTTGGTGGCAAGGCTCAATTCGGCGGTCAGCGATTGGGAGAAATGGAAGTGTGGGCATTGCAGGCCTATGGGGCTGCGTCCACGCTGCAAGAATTCTTGACAGTAAAATCGGACGACGTACCGGGCCGGTCGCGAATGTATGAAGCGATCGTGAAAGGCGAGCCGTTCCTGGAACCTGGATTACCTGAGTCGTTTAACGTCTTGGTCAAAGAGCTGCAGAGTTTGGGACTCGACGTCGAACTGGTCAAGTCGCAAGACTAACCTATTTGTGTGCCGGTCATAATGGCCGGTATCAGAGGAGGTCACTACCTTGGAAGGCGTCTACACATTGTTCGAGAAGCCGCGCGATGCCGTGTCGTTCGATTCGATGCGGATTCGAATTGCGTCACCCGAAAAAATTCGGTCGTGGTCCTATGGCGAAGTGAAAAAGCCGGAGACCATCAATTACAGGTCGTTTAAACCCGAAAAAGACGGGCTGTTTTGCGCAAAAATTTTCGGCCCGATCAAGGATTGGGAGTGCAACTGCGGCAAATATAAGCGGATGAAGCACCGTGGCATCGTCTGCGACAAGTGCGGTGTCGAGGTCATCCAGTCCAAAGTCCGCCGAGAGCGCATGGGCCATATCGAGCTGGCGGCGCCGGTTGCACATATTTGGTTTCTCAAGGGTGTGCCGAGCCGGATCGGAACCTTGTTGGATATGA
>JAKDNQ010000507.1 GCA_030456405.1 Nitrospira sp. | reverse complement strand
GCGCAGGGACAGGCAATGATCAAGACCGCCACGGCGTTGACCAGCGCATAGGCCAACTTCGGCTCTGGCCCCCAGATCACCCAGGCCGCCGCTGTCATCAACGCCGCAGCCACAACCAGCGGAACAAAATACGCCGCAGTCACGTCGGCCAAACGCTGGATCGGCGCTCGGCTCCGTTGCGCCTCGCTCACCATCTGCACGATGCGGGCGAGCATCGTGTCTCGCCCGACTCGTTCAGCGACCATCACAATCCCACCTGTGCCGTTGATGGTTCCCCCAGTCACCCATGCTCCAGTTATTTTCTCCACCGGGATCGATTCTCCGGTCACCATGGATTCATCGACAGACGTCGTCCCTTCTTGGACCTTTCCATCGACCGGTACTCGCTCTCCAGGCCTGACGCGTAGTCGATGGCCCACCTGAACATGCTCAAGCGGCACATCTTCTTCCCGTCCATCTCGCGTGATCAGCCTGGCAGTCTTTGGCGCAAGCCGGAGCAAAGAACGAATCGCGGAGCTTGTCTGGCTCCGGGCCTTCAATTCAAGAACCTGACCAAGTAAGACAAGTACCGTGATCATGGCCGCAGCCTCAAAATAGACTGCGACCGATCCATCATGCATTCGGAATGAACCGGGAAGGAGCGTCGGCGCAACGGTCGCCACCGTGCTGTAGCTATAGGCTGCGCCTGTTCCCATCGCGATCAGCGTGAACATGTTGGGAGCCCGGTTCACCACCGAGGCCCACCCTCGCTGGAAAAACGGCCAGCCGCCCCAGAGCACCACGGGCGTCGCCAGCGCCCATTGCGCCCAATTCCTCACCGAACCTGAGAGCACAGCAGGCAGTGAGAGGCCAGGAATCATATCGACCATGGCCAGAACCATGACCAAAAGGGATGGCCCGAGGCAGATCCAAAACCGCTTGCTCATGTCCTCGAGCTCGGGATTCCGCTCGTCTTCGAGTGAGACGACTTTGGGCTCCAGCGCCATCCCGCAAATCCGGCAAGCCCCCGGTTGAGTTTCGAGCACCTCCGGGTCCATCGGACAGATGTACTCGACCACCCCACCTAACGGGACCGGCATGACTCGGGGAGCGCGCTGTTCGGATGGAGTCAAATAGTAGACCGGATCGGCTTGAAACTTGGCGAGGCAGCTTGTGGCGCAAAAATAATAGGTCTTCCCCCGGTACTCATGGGAACCGGCTGCTGTAGCCGGTTGCACCGTCATTCCACACACGGGATCGATGGCCGTCGCAACCTGAGCAGGCTCCATCATCGGAAGGGATCGTCGTGTGGTCGGCTTAGTGGGAGAAGCCGCCTGTGACTGCAACGCTCGCTCCGGGTCAGCCTTGAATCGTTCCAGACAAGACAACCCGCAGAAGTAGTAACTCTGGCCGAGATGGTCGTGACTGCCGGCCGCCGTTGCCGGATCGACCGTCATTCCGCAGATTGGATCGATCGCCATCTCGCCTCAGAAGGAGTGCTGAGTTTAAAGTGCTGAGTCCTGAGTTTTCGGATTCACCGTCACTCAATTCTCAGCACTTAGCACTCAGCACTTTCGATCTCACTTCTTCGTGTCGTTTTCAAGAATGCTCCGAATGATCGTGATGACATTGTCAGGGGTCATGTTCGCGCCATCGACTTTAATATTGCCATCCAACAAGATCGACGGAGTGGACGACACCTTGATCCGCTCTCCCCACCGCTTGCCGTCTTCAACGGCTCTGGCCGGCTTTCCACTGGCCATGCCTTCTTCAAACGCTTTCGGATCGAGGCCGACTTCCCGAATCAGCACTTCCCGAATCGAGCGATCCAGCACTCCGTCAATTTTGTCTTTGTGGATCGTGCGAAACAGGACCCTCTTCATTTCGTTGCCCTTCCCCATCATCTTAGCCTGCTCATACATATCGAATGGCGTCGGAAGCTTTCCGCGGATGACCGGGTACCCGACCATCGTCACCTCCAACTTGTTGCCGAACTCTTTGATGAGCAGCGGCAATCCTGTCTCATCGAACTGGTGACAATGCGGGCAATAGAAATCGGCGAACTCCATCAACTTCACCTTACCGGGTGTATGCGTGGACACCTCACCCGTCAAGATTTCGAACTTGCCATCCAAATTCAGCGGCACGGCGACGGCAGGGACGGCCCACAAGATGGCGATACTCCATACAATCGCACAGATCGCCATGGCCCATTTCATAGACTGTCTGTTCACCATATCGGCTCCTTTCTTAGATCGACACTGACCGTTCATTATAGCGAATGTACCGCGAACTTACTCTCCTGTGTTGGACCAAAAACAACA
>JAKDNQ010000506.1 GCA_030456405.1 Nitrospira sp. | reverse complement strand
GCGATCCCTAATCCCATGAACCCGACACGTCCCATCCCATGCATCACGACAACCTCCTTGTTTAAACCACCTGGATGAATGCTGCTATGTCACCCTCTGCCGGATATCAACTTGTTTGCTTATCAGCCGTTCTCCGGAAGGGAATGTGGATTATTCTACGTTTCAGAATCGCCTCAGTCAATCCGCATCACGCGCATCAAAGGGGAGGGGAGGTCTGCGACCGCGCGTTGCGCGAGCACTGAAGATCATAGGCTCCATCCCCCCCTCTGCTCCGGGAGCAAAGGGATCAACGCGAGTCCCGTTCCCCTCTCCTTATCACTCTGCCATGTGATACGGTAATGGAACACGGAGCCGGACAATGATCATCCAACCACAATTTCCAGACGAGCAGAGCGGCGAAGGCGCCTTCATCAGGCAACCGGACGCTTTTCAAAGCTGGGTCACTGCCAATGGGAGTTCCGGCTACCCTGCGGCGAGCGGCCGCTACCATCTCTATGTTTCCTGGGCTTGTCCCTGGGCGCATCGGACGGTCATTGTGCGAAAGCTCAAGAAGCTCGAAGATGTCATCGGTATGACGGTTGTGGATCCAATCCGCGACGAGCGGGGCTGGGCCTTCCGCGAAGGAGCAGGCCATTCGCTCGATCCCATCAACGGATTTCAGTTTCTCAGCCAAGCCTACAAGTCCACCGATCCGAATTATCGGGGACGGTTCACTGTCCCTGTGTTGTGGGATATGGTGACGAAACGTATCGTCACGAATTCCGACGACGACCTCATGCGCATGTTCAACGGCGAGTTCAATCGCTTCACCGAGAGCAAGATCGACTTGTATCAGGACGGCATCAGGAAAGAAATCGACGACCTCAATACCTTCATCTACGAGAACGTGAACGATGGGGTCTATCGCGCAGGATTCGCCACATCGCAGCAGGCCTATGAGCGGGCCCTGTTGCGCCTCTTCGACGCGCTCGATCAACTTGAGACCAGGTTAGCGCGTCAACGCTATCTCTTCGGCTCACAATTCGTCGAAACCGATTGGCGCTTGTTCGTCACGCTCATACGCTTCGACGCCGTCTACCATGGCCATTTCAAATGCAACCTCAGACGGATCATTGACTACCCCAACCTCTTCGGCTACCTCAAAGACCTCTATCAGACAGACGGCATTGCCGACACCGTGAACTTCGACCACATCAAGCGGCATTACTACATGACCCACGAGGACATCAATCCAACCCGTATCGTTCCCCTTGGTCCCGACCAAGACCTTTCCGCCCCTCACGGCCGCGAACACCTACGATAACAAGCAGACCGGTTAGTCTGGTTTGTTTGGTTTATCTGGTTGATTTGGTTCATCTGGTTAGTTTCGTCAACCAAACAAACGAGACAGACCAGACAAACCAAATACCGGCCTCCTTCTGCTGGCAGCCCTGTCTACATCCTGGTAGAGTACAGCTCAATTTTCGGAAAACCTACCCCCTATGTCCATCCAGTGGTTCCCCGGTCATATGAATACGGCGCGCAAAGAAGCGGCCAAGACGATGGAGGTGATCGATGTCGTCGTCGAAGTACTGGATGCGCGCATACCCAATGCCAGCTGCAACCCACTGATCGAAGAGTTGCGTCTAGCGCGCCAGCGCCCCAGCCTGAAGATCCTCAACAAAGCCGATCTCGCTGATCCTGTCATCACTCAAGTTTGGCTCGATCTCTATAACCAACAACCAGGCGTCAGCGCCGTCGCCCTTTCTTGTCATCATGCGGGCGATGCCGCGAAGGTGCCCCAGCTCTGTCAGCCACTCGCTCTGCATCGCAACAGCAGCGCAAAGCCGCTACGCATGCTGATTATGGGAATCCCTAACGTCGGCAAATCGACCCTGATGAACATGCTCCTCAAACGCCGCATCGCTCGTGTGGGCGACGAACCAGCCGTGACCAAAGTCCAGCAGCGTCACAAACTGAACGACCGTATGGCCATCACCGATTCACCCGGGCTATTGTGGGGGACCATCAAAGACCCTCATGTGGGCCTCCTACTCGCCACGGTCAACGCCATAGGGCACAAGGTCGTCGACGACGAAGCCGTCGCCGAGTTTCTCGCCGCCATCCTGCTTGCGCGCTACCCTGCCAGACTCAAGGCCCGCTACGGCTTTGCGGTCGAAGGGCTAACAAGCACGGAGGCGATCGACGCGATCGGCAAAAAGCGCGGTTGCCTGCTGACCAGAAGCAACGGCGGAATAGACCGAGATAAAGCGGCGAGGATACTCTTGTCGGACTACCGCGAAGGCACACTCGGCCGCACCAGCTT
>JAKDNQ010000505.1 GCA_030456405.1 Nitrospira sp. | reverse complement strand
CGGTGGTATTGACTGTGAGTGTCGTGCTGGTATTGATGAATCCCACCATGGATCAATATCTGGCCTTCGTACAAGCCGAACTCGGCAAGGCCATGGATCAAATGGATCAGTCCACACCCCAACGAGAAGGCGCGTTGGTCAAAAATATCTTTCGCCGGCATAGCGAGGAGCTGCTGAATAGCATGGTTCGTCCTCACACCACGCGCCAAAATTGGGGCATTCTCAGCCGGTTCGAAACCACGGGGCTGGGTACTCGTGTGGTGGTGATCGGGGTCGGCAACCAGTTCATTCCCATTGAGGGAGTGGATGAAGCCATTGTGACCCTTGGTCGCCGTGTGTTTTAATTTTTTGTCTGTGGTATCTCATGATCGGTAAAATTTGACCTATTTTCGGTCGAAGTTCTGTGAATAAATCTGGCTAAATTCTCCAAAGCCGGTGTTTTCTCATCAGTTATGGTTATCCACAGGAACTCCTCAATTTTCACAGCCACACTACTACATTTGGTATTGACAATTCATCATGATCGCTATATATAGTTGCTCCGTGATTGAACTTCCACATACCCACCAAAAGTAGGGGGTCAAAAATACTTAGCATATCGACTGAAAGTGAGAAGGAAAGCAGGCCATTTCAATTTGGGATCGAAAGCAATTCCATATATGCAGACTGAGGAGGGGAAATCGTGAGAATAGAACGCCGATTTACACGTCGCGGACAAAGTCCCTACGAAGACCTGCCGTTCGTCAAACGTTCGTCGGAGATTCGTAATCCCGACGGATCGACCGTGTTTAAGTTGGAGAACATCGACATTCCCGAACCCTGGTCCCAGCTCGCCATCGATATTCTCGCCCAGAAATATTTCCGGAAAGCCGGAGTGCCGCAGCGAGATGAGCAGGGGAATCCGATCATCGGGCCGGATGGCAAGTCACAGTTGGGAGGAGAGCGCGACTCCCGACAAGTGTTTGAGCGGCTCGCCGGTTGTTGGACCTCCTGGGGAAAGAACTTCGGCTATTTCAAGACACCGGAAGATTCCGATGCCTTTCATGACGAGCTCTGTTACATGCTCGCGCATCAGATGGCCGCGCCCAATTCTCCCCAGTGGTTTAACACAGGGCTTCATTATGCCTACGGACTCTCAGGACCAGCGCAAGGGCATTTTTACGTCGATCCTAAGACCCGCGAAGTCGTCAAAGCCACCAATGCGTTTGAGCATCCGCAACCGCACGCCTGCTTCATCCAATCCGTTGACGACGACTTGGTCAGCGAGGGCGGCATTATGGATCTGTGGGTGCGAGAGGCGCGTCTGTTTAAGTACGGGTCAGGGACCGGCACCAACTTTTCCAAACTTCGCGGCGATGCTGAACCGTTGTCCGGCGGTGGACGTTCGTCTGGACTGATGTCGTTTCTCCGCATCGGCGATCGGGCAGCAGGGGCCATCAAGTCCGGTGGAACGACCAGGCGGGCTGCCAAAATGGTCTGTCTCGATTTGGATCATCCCGACATTGAAGAATTTATCAATTGGAAGGTGGTGGAAGAGCAAAAAGTCGCCGCCATGGTGACCGGTTCGAAAATCTGCGCGCAGCGCCTCAACGCTGTTCTCAAGGCCTGCCACGTTGTTGACGGAGCCGGTCAGATGAAAATCGAGATCGATGCCAAGCAGAATCCGATCCTCAGGGAGGCCATGGCTGCTGCCCGGCGGGATGCGGTTCCAGAGGCCTATGTGCAACGGATGTTCTCCTATGCGCAGCAAGGGTTCACGCATTTTCTGTTTCACGAGTACGACACGAATTGGGACGGCAAGGCTTACCAAACGGTGTCCGGCCAGAACTCGAATAACAGCGTGCGCATTCCCAATGATTTCTTTGCGGTGCTGGAGGCTGACGGCGATTGGCAACTTAAGCGCCGGATCGACGGGAAAGTCTCCAAAACTATCAAGGCGCGGGATCTTTGGGATCAGATTGCTTGGGCTGCTTGGATTTGCGCGGACCCAGGCACACAATATGACACTACCATAAACGAATGGCATACCTGTCCGGAAGACGGTCGCATCAATGCATCCAATCCTTGTTCTGAATACATGTTTCTCGATGATACGGCATGCAATTTAGCATCGCTGAACCTTGTCCGATTCTTTTCGACCGACGGCCAATTCGAGTTGGAGAGTTTCCGCCATGCCGTGCACCTTTGGACAGTCGTACTGGAGATCAGCGTCCTCATGGCGTCGTTTCCCAGTCGTTCTATTGCCGAGAAGAGTTTTGAGTTCCGAACGCTGGGGCTCGGCTATGCCAACTTAGGCACGGTGCTGATGCG
>JAKDNQ010000001.1 GCA_030456405.1 Nitrospira sp. | reverse complement strand
TTAACACGCCGGCATCCGAGACCAGCGACGGCAACTTCAGCTGGGTGATCAATCCGTACCATGGAATCCATTCTCGCGTGGCCATCACCTTAAACATCTCGTCTTTCGTCGCCGCGTGCAGACCGTCAAAATTCACCGTTTTGACGCGCGCCTTGTCCCCTTCTTTCACAAAAAACGTCAGGCGCTTCCGATCCTCATCCAAGGTCTGCACGATCGGAATCACCCCGCAATTGAAATAACCGTCCCCTTGGTAGGCCAGGCGAATCTTCTCCGCGCTCTCCTTCGCCTGTAACTGATCGAGAAAGGCTTGGCTCTTGATTGTGATCTTCTCTTTAAGCTTCTCGTCGCTGAGCGCGGTATTCCCGTCAAACACGATCTCGGTGATAAACGGTTTCTCGCGGACCAGAAAGGTCAGGGCTACCCCGCCCGCTCTCAATTCAGTCTCCACCTGCACCTCTTCAAAGTACCCGGTTTCGTAGAGAATCTTGATTTGCCCACGCACATTTTCAGGGGTGTGGGGATCGCCGGGCTTCAATGTCAATCGACCGACAATCGCCGGTAACTCAATCCGTTTGTTTCCTCGAATCTCAATCGACGTCACTTTCACCCCGGCCTGCTCCGCACCGATCGCAAACATCGGCAGCATACTGCAAACCAGGGTGATGAAGACCATGACGAAAAGCCGGCATGGCTCCGCCCAACGACACATTCCCCTCACTGGATCTGCATCCCACAAGCACAGGGATGAAACAATAGCAGCATTATAGGGAACCTTAACTTTTGGTCGTACCCGTACCTACTCCGTCACACACAATGGAGCTGGAACATATATGCGCCGACAGCAGCGGGAATTACTGGCGTGAGCACCTCGTGCGGTCAACGCACACGTGTCCTTCACGGTCACATACGTGCAAAACCACCGGATTATATTGGGCAAGTATTTCAATGTAAAGCCGATAACCCATATTTATTCGCGCAGATTAAGGCCCCCCATTAGACAGACAGGAAGTCAGTCCCAAGTTTAATAAGCTCGTTGTTTGGTTTGTTTCGTTTGTCTGGTTGAACCAGACTAAACAGACAGGACCCGAGAAACCACAAGCGTATGCCCCGCGGGAGGCCGCCGATTCCTCCCAGGCTACGGCTTATTCAGAATCGCGCAGAGAGGCCGATGCCGACGTTGGTGTTCTTTATGGAATCTGGATCGACATTCTCCTTGCGGATGGCATGTTGGAGCCCGCCGAATCCTTGGATGGACTCTGTCAGGCGATAGGCCAAAATCATTTCGCCCTGGTAGATGTTTTCATAGGCGCCGTTCCGCTCATCGCCCGCCAGACCGCTGGTCCAGATGTTGTGTTCAAAGTGAAACGCGGTGAGGAGCGAGAGCCGTTCGGTCAGCTCCACATCCACGTCTGCGGATAAATAGTGGTTGATGTAGGACGTATCGTCCTCGAACTGCGGTTGATTGCGTCCCTCTGCAAGCCCTCGTTCATAGTGGTAGCTGAAACCGAGTTTGACCTTCTTGGCGACGCGCCAATCCACGTGGGGGCCGATTGTCCAGAAGTTTGTGTCGCGTTCTGAGAAGGCGTCGTTATAGCGGCGCATGCCGTACCGGTTGAGCAATCGGACCGAAAGGTCCGGCGTCACATCGTGAATGAGGCGGGTAGACCAGATGTAACTGGTGAATCTTTCAGCCGTCAGCTGTAGCCTGGAGCCGCAGCGTGCCGTGGTTGAACTGCGGATTGTCCGTGAAGATGAAGCCCTGGCCCCGCACGTTCAGGTCGAGTCGTCCAAGATTATTCGTCGAGGACCGCGTGATGTTGGCCGCTGGCTCGAACACCATGTCCGATCCCTGATCCATCAGTTTCGAGTCGATGGCCGGTTGGGTTGGGTCGCCATCACGGCTCAGACGGCGGGTGGCGGAAAATAGGCCGACATCGTCGGTATAGAAGAGCGTCCCCCGACCTTCGAGAGACCAGCCTTCTTCTGCGAAGGTCAGCTGGGGAGGGAGCCAGAGCCCGACAACAATTGCGAGAAACGCGAGCGTTCGTACTTGCTTGGAAAAGTGATGCCGGGCGGCATGTCGAACGTACATCGTGTTAACAGGGGAACATCGTGCGGGCGGCTTTCCGTCCCTATGGTTTGAAGTCGTAGCTGAATCCAAAGATAATGGTGGTGTCGACCGCCTTGCGACCCTCGACCGGCAATGAGTTGTACCGAAGATCGTATTCAAAGTTCACCCGCCAGTTTTTAGTGATTTTCACCCTGATCCCCTGGTCGGCATTCACACGCGTCGCAGACCCATGCCCCAGATCCTTAAATCCCTGGGTCTGCTGGAAGAAGATCACATCATCACCCCGGATCATATATTGGTATCGCAGGATCCCGGCCATGGAGGGTGTGATGGTCGCCGGCTCCGTTGTGTAATCCTGGTACACGGCCGCCGGGCCGGCCGCTATGGTTAAATTGTGGTGCTCTCGGTCGAGGAGATCGTAGCCCAGGATGAGGCCGCTCGTGTTGCGCAGACTGAGGTCTTGGAACTGGTCCGATTCGACGAGGTTCAACGCGCCCATGTAGATCCGAGGAGCCAGAAAGTAGTCGTACTTGATACTGAAGGCGCCGTTGTTGGCAGTGTCCGTTCCATCGGCTTGCCCGCGATTATATTTTCCGTCCAGGGTGTAGCGGTGTTCGAGTCTCCGGTAGATGAGATTCCCTGAGACGTTCAACGCTTGGGTTTCTGAGTTGCCGGAGGTTTGATTGCCGCCGACGCTGATGTAGCCGCGATAATCGTTTTCCGCGAAGTTGATTGCGCGCACGTCCTCAAGCTTGATCGTCCCACCTTCGCCAAGCCAATAGACGATGATCCGGTCGAGTCTTTGTTCTCCTGCGTTTTCAGGCAGGGGAAGTTCTCCATACAGTTTGACCGACATGGGACGTTCGCTCGTGATGCTTTGGACATCGGCCCATTTGATTTTGATGATATCTGAGAACGGCGGATCGATCTCGAGCCGCTCTTTTTCCATTTTGACGATCCGGCCGGAAATCCGATCGCCGCTCTTGAGTACCACGACGGCGGCATGGACCGGAAGGGAAATGGCGGTAAGAAACAGGATGAGAAGGCAGACAGGGAGAAGAGCTTTGAGAAGCGGGGGTTGCTCTGCTGGGGCCGGAACGCAACTTCTTGGGAACAACGAGCACAGCGCTTCAAAAATTGACCGCGGGTACATCTAAGACCTGATCAGGTTGCTGAGCCCGTTCAAAGATGTTGTGAAAGCTGAGATCCATCTTCTTCAGCACATCAGGGGTGAAGTATTTCTCCCCACACTGAAGGCACACACCAGCCGGCACATTTCGCAGTACCAGCAAGTGATCGCGGCGGCGATAGTCGTAATTGATGTGTCGTTCCTCTACTTCTCCTCCACAGTATGTGCAGTCTACATAGATACTCATGGCTTGGCGCCTCTTGTTCGAAGGTCCGTCCATTTTGGAGGTCGAGGGATATACACAGTGATCATCCTGAGGATGGGCTCTGATTGGCTTATTACCCTGGCCCATCCTAGCACAACATGGATCGGTTTGGCTCCCGCAAGACCACCGACGAGACAACTTGGGCCGCGGGGATCGGTCGGATAATCTTCGATGAGGTCCCCCTGCAATACAGCCGATTCGATCTCTTCAATATCCAGATCTTCCTCTAGCCGCTCCTGCTGTGCGTGGATGCTGACCTCATATCGGCCTTCGCGAATCAGTCGCTGTATCTCATCAAGGCTCATCCGAATCTGGACTCAGCTATATGCGGGTGGTGTTTCACCCGTGAGGGGTCAAGAGTAGAGGCGTGACCCTCAAAAGGCAAGCGACCTGTTGTATGGGCATAGAAAGCTGACCAGCCTTCTTCGTCCGCATGAGATCAACAAAGGTGAGGGATGTTCTCTCGGATCGGAAATTGCCGTAGGGTTTGGATGTCTTCCCATTTGATCTTGATGATATCTGAGAACGGCGGATCGATCTCGAGCCGCTCTTTTTCCATTTTGACGATCCGGCCGGAAATCCGATCGCCGTTCTTGAGCACCACGACGGCGGCTTGGACCGGAAGGGAAATGGCGGTGAGACACAGGATGAGCAGGCAGACAGAGAAAACAATTTTAAGACAATGCTGGCGCATCAAGAGTGTCCGCGAGGGTGAGAATCAGGGTCATTCTTCATTTCCGACGAGTCGCGCGGGTGTGAAGAGATACGGGAGCCGCTTTGCAATTGTCATAGGAGCGTCTGAAGCTTGCTCAGCGTTTCCACGATCACGTCGGTCGACGCGGTTCCTTTCTTCACCGCCTTCCTGACTTTCCAATCAAGACTCTTGACTTGATCCGCAAGCACCACGCTCTCACGATCGGTGTCCACCGCGATCATCACTTCAAAGGGATAGCCTTTCCTCTGGCTGGTCATGGGACAACAGAGCATCAACCCGCTCCGACGGTTGTAGCTCGCCGGTGACAGGACAAGGGCCGGTCGGTGGCCGGCCTGTTCGTGGCCCGCTTGTGGATTAAATTGCAGCCAGACAATGTCGCCGCGATCCGGCACATACGAACGCCTGCTCATCACAGCGCTTCTCGACCCACAGGCCCGCCGAAGTCGAGTTCCTTATGCACGTTGCGCGGGGTCATGCGTTTGACCAAATCCTCCAGCCGATAGACTCGGCGCAGGTGGGGTCTCAGCACGAGCGTCCCTTTCCGCACTTCGATATCCAAGTCGTCTTTCACTTTGAGTCCTGCCTGCTGCGCGATGCTCTTTGGCACTCGGATGGCTAAGCTGTTGCCCCATTTCTGGGCGGTGGTTTTCATCTTTGCGTCCTCCATTCCGTTGTGTAGATACGGTGTCGATACTACTTGAAGGCGTGGTGCTGCGTCAAAGTGAACGGACGACGGAAGGGGATCACAATGTGAAACTTCGGCGAAATCGTTGTCCAGGGCATATCACAGCCTCCTGACTCATTCAGGATTGGTCATCATCTCGTCACACGCGTTGAGTCAAGGCAATCATGCCCGTACGCGGTCCCACCGAATGACGGGTTTTCGCTCACCTGAAAACGGTCTGTTGTCTCAAGCGGTCCCAAACAGCCCTCAACTGCCTAATTCCCAGGGGTAGAGATTCCGGGATAGGCCGGCCAAATCTTGCTGAACATCTCGATCATCTGGCGCGCATAAGGCAGATCCGATTGCGTGTCAATCACCACACCGCCACCCAGATTGATGAGGCCAGAGTTGGCGTCGCATACGCGGTTCTTCTCGTTCAGGACAGCAAAGCAGTTATCACTGACCTGTTGCATTTTCATCAGGGCCACTCCTTTTAGCAGATGCGGAAGTTCCTACTCGTCCTGTACCCGATTCATGAATGAGGCCGGTTGATGGCCGTCGCGATCAAGTTGGTGATCGCCCGGGTCACATGGCCCCTGGGGTACAGCCGATAGCCGGAGCACGCGTAGTAGCGAGTACCATGCACCGGTGCAATGGGGACGAATACTATAGAACGAGTGCCGGTATTTCAAGAAAACCGCGCAGCCATGCAGAGAAACATCTTGCATTGCCCATTCCAGATGCATAGACTTCCCCCTTGCTCGAAGTCGAACATGGATACAACTAACAAGGAGGTTTTTATATGGTGATACGACATGTGATAGTGGGCGGTGTGTGTGCTTTGATGCTCGCGGCATGCGCTCATTCGCAACAAGCCGGAGGATTCGGCAAGGCAGAACCATCCGGGTTCTTGAAGGATTATTCGAAGCTTCACGCCGCAACGGACGACACCGAGGCGACGTTGGTGTATAGGACCGACAAGGCCAAGTTTAAAACCTACACAAAGATCTGGCTGGAACCGGTGCAGGTCTGGCGAGGGGAAGGGTCGGACGCCAAGAGCCTCGACAAGGAGGAGGCCGACTATCTGTCTAAATTTCTCTGGTCGCGTCTCGATGAAGAATTACGTAAGGACTACACCATGGTGCAAGGCCCGGGGCCAGGTGTGATGCGGTTGCGTGTCGCGATCACGGAAGCCGGCAAGGGCATTCCGCTTCTGGACAACCTCACGGCGGCCTATCCGACAACCCTCTTGATGTCCAAGGGGAAGCAGGCTCTCACGGGAACGAACAGTCTGGTCGGCAAGGCCTCGATTGAAATGGAGGCGACGGATAGTCAGACCGGTGAATTGCTAGTAGCCGGTGTAGATCGGCGCGGTGGAGGGAAGTACGCGTGGAAACCAATTAACCGATGGGAAGACGTTGAGCAGGCATATGCATATTGGGCCAAGAAAAGCGCGTGGCGGGCCTGCAATATGCGAGACGGCGCCAATTGCGAGATGCCGAAGGATTAGCCGCTCGCATTCGTAGATTCGACGAAATGCAGGCTGAGAACAGAAGGGCCGCATCCGTCTACATGCGGGTGCGGCCCTGTCCTTTCGCACCGGGCGCGACTGAATGAACTGCTCGACATAATCTAATCGAAAATCCTAGATCCGAGTTCCGGGATACGGGATGTAAGAGTGCGATTCTGGATACGAGATACGGGATGCGAGTCGCGGGTTTCGGGATACGGGATACGGGATACGAGATGCTGGAAGTGGATCTCGGATCTCGCATCCCGGATCACGAATCCCGTATCTCGCATCTCGAATCCCACATCCCGAATCGCATATCCCTTATCCCGTATCTCGCATCCCGCATCTCGTACCCGCACCTCAGTTTCCGACTCCTGAAGTCATCGCGGCGCCGCCATTAAAATAGAAAGGCGGTGGGAATCACGCCCTTGACAGGCGAGCCAAATCGAAATACACTCCGAAAAATTCTGACTATTTAGGAGTATTGTACGAGCATGGAACCGATTCAGAGAATGCTCGATCTTGATCTTCCCCCAAAGCAGTCAGCCTTTCTCTGGGGTCCCAGAAAAATAGGGAAATCGACCTATTTGAAAGCGCGGTTTCCCGCGAGCCTGGTTTTCGATTTTCTCAATACCGATTTAGTCTTGGAGTTTTCCAAGAGGCCGGCGCTCTTGCGGGAACAGTTGTTAGCGAAGGATGCCGGCGTCCTGAAGCAACCGATCATCCTGGATGAAGTGCAAAAGGTGCCGCATATCCTGGATGAGGTGCACTGGTTGATCGAGAACAAAGGGCTGCAATTCATTCTGTGCGGCTCAAGCGCCCGGAAATTGAAACGGGGACAGGCTAATCTATTGGGCGGCAGGGCCTGGCGCTATGAAATGTTCCCGCTGGTGAGCGCCGAACTGGAACAGATGAATCTGCTGCGAGCCTTGAATCATGGGCTGATTCCTGACCATTATTTGCAGGATCAGTACCCCAAATTATTGAAAGCCTATACGACCGATTATTTGAAGGAAGAAGTGTTTGCCGAAGGACTGACTCGAAATATCCCGGCCTTTTCCCGTTTTTTTGAGGCCATGGGATACTCTCACGGCGAACTGACGAACTATTCCAATATCGCGCGGGAGTGCGGCGTGGATTCCAAAACGGTGAAGGAGTATTACCAGATTTTGGAGGACACGCTGTTAGGAATCAGGATTTCGCCATTCAAAAAGCGCCAAAGCCGGCAGATCATCGGTCAGGCGCCGAAATTTTATCTCTTCGATGTCGGGGTTGCAGGCGCCTTGACCCACCGGCAGTTGACGCACGAGCGAGGTGAATTGTTTGGAAAGGCCTTTGAGCATTTCATCTTGATGGAAATCAGGGCGCATAGGTCGCTGCGGGAATTGGATTACGCCATCAATTTCTGGCGGACGAAATCCGGCCTGGAGGTTGATTTCATTCTGGGCAACGGTGATGTGGCCATCGAAGTGAAGGGCACAAATCGGGTTGACCCCAGGGACTTGCGGCCGTTGATGGCATTTCGGGATGAATATGCGCCGCGTACAACCCTGGTTGTCTGCAACGAAAGGGTCGAAAGAATCCATGAGCGTATCAGAATCCTGCCGTGGCGCGTCTTTTTGCGGGATCTGTGGGAGGGAAAGATTATCGAGGGAGCCGGCAGGGCCTGATTGCGATACGAGATGCGGGATGTAAGAGTGCGATGCGGGATGCGTGTTCCGGGATACAGGACTCGTGATCCGAGATTCACGGCGCGCATCTCGTTACTCGCATCGCGCATCCCGCATCCCGGATCACGAATCGCATATCCCGTATCTCGTATCCCGACTTCCGTTGAAGAGGTTCGATCCGGTGGGGTTTATCTCATGAATTTCTCCAGTGTTCCAACATCCGTGAGGGGCAAGGCTGAAATTTTCTTGTCAATGGGGTACGGGTGTTTGCCTGGATGGATGATCCAGAGATGATGCAATTTCAGGGTTTGCAGGGCTATGTGCATGGATTTTGTGGTCTCCGGGGCTTCGCTGAACTTGAATTCTATGCCGTAACGGCGTCCGTGATGAAGAAAGAATAGATCCAGTTCCGCACCGTTGTGCGTCGCCCAAAAGAACACTTGAGGCAGCTTGAGAAGCTGAAGAGTTTGCTCAAGAGCAAAGCCCTCCCAGGATGCACCGATCCGAGGATGCCCGGTCAGAGAATGAAAATCGGAAAGGTTGAGCAAGCTATGAAGAATCCCGGAGTCCCGAAAGTAGACTTTGGGCGATTTTACCTGGCGCTTCCCGATATTTTCATGCCAGGGCTGAAGCTGTCTGATCATAAAGGTCCCGGTCAGAATATCGAGATACGCGCGCACGGTCTTGTCCGACAGTCCCATGGAGCGGGCCAGTTCAGAGGCGTTCCAGGTCTGTCCGTGATAGTGGGCCAGCATGGTCCAGAAGCGGCGCAAAGCCGACGAGGGGATGGAAATGCCGAGGCGTGGAATGTCGCGCTCAAGAAAGGTCCGGATGAAACCTTCCCGCCACGCCATACTGTCTTCGTCAGATCGAGCGAGGAAGGAACGGGGGAATCCGCCTCGCAGCCAGAGGGATTCAAGAGGGTCGGCGCCGACTTCCTGGAGGTTGAACCCGCTGAGTTCGATGAATTCCACACGACCGGCGAGAGTTTCTGAAACGTTTTTGACAATACCGGGAGATGCGCTGCCGAGGACAAGAAACCGTGCCGTGCTGTTCGGGCGATCGGCAATCACTCGCAGGGCGCGGAAGAGTTCGGGCATCTCCTGGATCTCGTCGAGAACGACGATGCCCCGGAGGGAGCCGAGTATGAGTTCCGGATTTTGCAAACGCCTGACGTCAGGTTGGGACTCAAGGTCAAAGAATGTCGAACGTTTGCCTTCAGCGAACAGATGCGCCAGTGTCGTTTTGCCGCACTGGCGAGGGCCGATGAGCGATGTAATGGGGGAGCGTTTAACGGCGCGGGCGAGCTGTTTGAGAAAAGAAGCTCTGATAATCATGACGGGAATTGTACCATGAATATTCGGAATGTAAATCCGAATATTCATGGCCTTGAAATGCTCTCGCGCATGGTGGGCACGCGGGGGAAAGCGATGGCGGGATGCGAGATGCGGGATACGGGATGCGAGTCACGGGATACGCGATACCGGAAGCGAATCTCGGATCTCGCATCCCGTATCTCGTTACGCCGGCGCCACCTCCTCGTCGCGGTGTCCGCTTCAGCCAGGCATTGAGGAATATAAAGTGGTAGTTTAAAATACTCATTCATGCGCTATATTCGACGCCAACTGGAAGAACAGGTCTTGCGGGCGGCGAAGGGCTTTCCGGCCTTGGTGCTGACCGGGTCGCGCCGCGCCGGCTGTTCCCCAAAGCGAGCTACTTCCTGCTTGAAGACCCTGACGTAGTGGCGCGGCTCCGGGCCGATCCGTAGGGATTCCTCGACGCCGTGCCGACGCCCGCAATCCTCGACGAGGTGCAGAATGTGCCGGAAGTATTCGCGTTCGTGCGCTCGCGGATCGATCGCCGGCCGCGGCGGATGGGCCAGTGGCTGTTGACCGGTTCGCAGGAATCACCGCTGATACGGGGCGTGACGGAATCCATGGCGGGCCGGGCGGCGGTGCTGCACCTGCTTCCCCTGTCCTGGCGCGAGACATCGAAGGTCAGCCTGTGGCGCGGCGGGTATCCCGAAGTGGTGGCGCGTCCGGCCGCGGCGCGCTTGTGGTTCAGTTCGTATTTGCAGACCTACTTGGAACGGGACGTCCGGGCCGTAACAGCAGTGAAGGATCTCGCGCTATTTCGCCGGTTCCTCGCGCTGCTGGCCAGCCGGCACGGGCAGGTATTGAACAAGACCGATCTGGCCGCGCCGTTGGGTGTCAGTGTGCCGACCGTCGCCCAGTGGCTCGGCGTGCTGGAGACGACCGCGCAAATTCTGATCGTCCCACCGTTTTACGAGAACCTCGGCAAACGCCTGATCAAATCGCCCAAAATCTATGTTGCCGATGCCGGCCTCGCCTGCCATTTGCTGGGCATCGATACAGTGGGAGCACTCACCCGGTCGCCGTTTCACGGCGCGTTGTTCGAAGGCTTCATTGCGGCGGAGATGGCCAAGGCCCAGGTGAACGCAGGCGGACGGCGTGAGCTGTACTATTTTCGCGACGAGCAGGGCTTGGAAGTGGATTTTCTTGTGCCCGGACGCGCCGGCGCGGTGGCGCTGGTGGAATGCAAGGCCGGGCGCACGGTGACGCCTGCCATGGCCGTTCCGATGCAGAGGCTGGCTGAGGCGCTGAAACGAAAACGCGCAAGGGCCGGCGGCACGAGGATGTTCCTTGTCCATCAATCACCGCAGGCGGGAGCGCCGACATCGGCTGTCGCTCCCGGCGTGCGGGCGCTGCCGTGGCAGGAATTTCTCGAAGTGCTGTGACGGCAGAGCAAACCAATCAGTCACCGAACGTCTACGGCCATGCTGGTCGGCTGAGCATAGCGCTTGATGCTAAATCAAAATGGAATGTATATTTCCACATTGAGTCGCAAAATGGAATATTCGATTCCGAGACATTATAAAGTTCCGAAGCAGAGCTTCTTTCTGTTCGACCCCAGGGGCACGGGAAAGTCGACGCTTCTGACGGCCAAACGTGACATTGAGCTTGCCAAAAAGCGATTCACCGAACTCATGAGAGGTGCCCGATGAGGAAAACCAAGGCCAAGATCAAGGCTTTCAGAAGCGTGTGGGATGCGATTGCCGACACGCCTGAGCAAGCAGCTAATCTTGAGGCACGGGCCGAGCTGATGCGGCAGATTGCGGCTATCATCAAGGCCAACAACTGGAAGCAAGCCGACGCTGCAACCCATTGCGGTGTCACTCAGCCGCGCATCAATGACCTCTTGCGCGAGCGCGTGTCGCGGTTCTCGCTGGATGCGCTGGTGAATATCGCCACAGCGCTCGGCCGGCGTGTGCATGTAGAGTTGGAAGTAGCGTAACGCGAGCGATGAGCGGGATACGGGATGTGAGTTCCGGGATGCGAGATCCGAGATCCAGGATCCGGGATGCGGGATACGAGTTGCATGATACGAGTTGCGGGATGCGAGTAACGAGTTGCGCGCCGTGAATCTCGGATCACGAATCCCGTATCCCGGAACACGCATCCCGCATCGCGAATCGCATATCCCGCATCTCGCTCTGTCTTTAGGAGAAAAGATTGAGTTATAAGAAACTTGAGGTGTGGCAACTGGCAAGGGACGTTTCAATCGGCGTGCATCGGATGACCATTGATCTACTGCCAAAGTTCGAGATGTACGAGGAAGGCTCTCAAATTCGCCGGTCCTCCAAGTCAATCAGGTCAAACATCGTCGAGGGTTATGGTCGCCGTCGCTACAAACAGGATTTCATCAGGTTTCTCACGTATGCCCATGCTTCCTGCGATGAAACAATCGACCATCTGGAAATATTGCAGGAAACTGGTTCACTGAAAGATGACTCGTTGTTTAAGCAACTCCATGATCAACTGGACCGGCTAGGCGGCAAACTGAATCTGTTTATCCAGAGCGTCGAATTGCAACACCAATCCGTGCGCGAAGAAGGAGCGCAATATACGATGCTGGAGGAAACTGAATGAAAGTCGCATCCCACATCGCGTATCCCGCATCCCGTATCTCGCATCTGTTTTATAAGAGTGAGATACGAGATGCGCGCATCGGGATGCAGAAATGAGATTCGGGATACGCGATGCGAGATACGAGATACGCGCCGTGAATCTCGGATCGCGAATCTCGCATCACGAAACGCGAATCGCATATCCCGCATCGCGAATCCCGTATCTCGCATCCCGCATCTCGTATCTCGCATCGCGCATCATCGATAGAGCAATGAACGGGCGCAGAGAGGACAGCCATGGCAGAACGGCAATTTGAACTGACCCGCGACACGCTTGCAGTGGTGTTCCTGTTTGCGCTGATTGCGGCTTCGGTCTGGATCCTCTTGCCGTTTCTCACCGCGGTCGTGTGGGCGACCATGATCGTGGTGGCCACCTGGCCCCTGCTCTTGATGCTTCAACGCTGGCTGCTGGGGCGGCGGTGGCTTGCCGTGACGGCGATGACGCTTCTTTTGCTGACGATCTTCCTTCTGCCGTTCTCGTTTGCCATCGGCGCCTTCATCGAGAATTTCAAGGAGATTACCGCTTGGACAACCTCGGTCATCAGTCGCACGCTGCCTCCCCCTCCCGACTGGCTGGGAAAGATCCCTGTGGTCGGCGCGAAAGCGGCGTCGCAATGGCAGCAAATCGCCGACCTGAGTCGTGAGGAACTGGCGGCGCGCCTGTCACCATACTTGGGGGGCGTTGTGCGATGGGTAGCCGGACAGGTCGGGGGTCTCGGGATGTTGCTTGCCCAAATCGTCTTAACCCTGCTCATCTCGGCCGTGCTCTATGCCACGGGAGAATCTGCCGCTGGAATAGCTCTGCGGTTTGGCGCTCGACTGGCGGGAGAACAGGGCGAACAGGCCATCCGTTTGGCTGGACAGGCGATCTATGGGGTGGCGCTGGGGGTGGTGTTGACGGCATTTGTGCAAGCCGTGCTTGCTGGGATCGGCCTGGCAGTCGCCGGCGTGCCGTTCGCCGTCATGCTGACCGCGGTGATGTTCATTTCAGCCATCGTGCAAGTCGGGGTGATCCCAATTATGCTGTGCGCAGTGGGCTGGCTCTACTGGACCGGCGACACCACGTGGGGGACCGTGCTGCTCGTGTGGACCTTGCTCGTCGCCCCTGTCGATAATATTCTACGACCCATTCTGATTAAGCAAGGGGCGGATCTCCCGCTGCTGCTGATCATTGCCGGTGTGTTAGGGGGGTTGGTCGCCTTCGGCATCATTGGGCTCTTCGTCGGTCCGGTGATACTCGCGGTGGCCTATACGCTGTTCACGGCTTGGATCAACCAGGAGGGGGCAGCCAGCCGGACAGAGAAGACATCAGGCACAAAATCTTCTTAGTCATCGGAAAGAATTCGTGCTGACGACCGGCTAGCAGTGTGTTGACAAACTCGATACCGACACCGGAAATGACACCACGTCTGAGATCACTGACGGAAGCTGAATGGCCTGCAGGCTGCTCAGAAAGGCCGTCCAGCAAGGCCGCAGCGAGCGAAGAGGCGACGCGTACTCTGCGCCGTACGCTGAGCCTCTAAGCGACGCGAGAACGCCGCTGGCGGACTTTATCAACGGCCTGCTAGTTCGTTTTATCCGCACATGTGGTATAAGGCCTCCAGACTGTTGTTTGGCTTATTTCGTTTATTCCGTTTGTTTGGTTGAACTGGTTCATCCGATGTATCCGGTTAGTCTGGACCAACCAAATAAACAAGACAAACCAAACAAACCAAATGAACGAGATAGACCGGATAAATAAAACAAACCAGATCAACCAGAACGGAGGATTCTCCTCGCCTGCATTCCCGTAGCAGCCTACTCCGCCGAGGTAGCCGCTTCGGCTACGAAGGCCGGAAGCTACGGGGTATTCGGCGAAGGAGAATAACCGGGGTCACAGGTGGGATGACGCAACAGGCCCCAATTGGCTCGGTGCATCAAGGTGGACTCTCAGATCGGTGGCGAGTCTACCTTCAGCACCGCTACGCTGTCCTGTTCTACTCGCTGCTCCTGACTCTGGTCGGGGGCCCGATCCTGAAAGCGCTCGGATTCACCGGAAATCTTGTGCAAGTGTTCTTGGTCCTGAATTTGCTCGCCGCCGCTCTTCCGGCCGGTAGTCGAAAAGGACGCTGGATTCTGCCGGCGATTCTGCTGGCCGCGATCATACTGAGAATTGTGTCCTTGCAGGTCGGCCACGTAGCCCTCTCCGCTGCAAGCCTTGTGCTCTTGACGCTGGTCGGACTGTACGCAGTGTTCGGCGGGCTGCGTTTTGCCTTCCGCTCGACCGCCATCACTTCGGAGCATCTCTATGCCGCCCTCAGCGCATATCTCTTGGTGGGGGTGTTCCTGGGAGTGCTCTACTTTAGTGCGATGCAGGTGTGGCCGAACTCGATCATCGTCAACGGTGAGGGCGCATCCCACCAGTTTTCGCTGGCAAACGGCATCTACTTCAGCTTCATCACGCTCGCTACTGTCGGCTACGGCGACTTCGTGCCAGGAAACGATGTCGTGCGAGGACTCGCAATTGTGGAGGCTATTTCAGGGCAGTTCTACCTCGCCGTGATGATCGCGCGCCTGATGAGTCTCTACATGAGCAAGACACAATAGCATCAGCGTGAAGCGATTAATGAAACAGCATGTGTGGTCGAACAGGGAGGGTGGCTGATGGCAGGATGGACAAGACTGACGGGTCGATCGCTCTGGGTCGTGACGATGTTCCTGTCCGCATCGATCATCAGCGCCTGCGGAAGCATCGGCCCGACCACCGTCAATCGAGATCGGTTCGATTACATCACCGCGATCAGCGAATCCTGGAAGGAACAGACCCTCTTGAACATCGTCAAACTCCGCTATGCGGATGTCCCGGTATTCATGGAAGTGGGCCAGGTCATCAGCGGCTATGAACTCGAGGGCACCGTCTCGGCTGGCGGCACCCTCGGCGACAAAGATTGGCGCAACGCGGGCGGAGCCCTCGGAACGTTTGCGAGTATCGGCGCCGGTGGGCGCTACCTCGACCGGCCGACGATTACCTATGCGCCTCTGACGGGCGCGGATTTCGTCAAGACGATGATGACGCCGTTTCCACCCGGCGCAGTCATGTTTCTTGTCGACGCGGGATGGCCCGTGGATCTTTTGTTACAAGTGAGCACCCAGGCCATCAACGGTCTCCGAAACTACCGAGGCGGGCCGAGCGGCCATCCGGCCGATCCGGAGTTCCTCGAAGTCATCCGATTGTTGAAACGGATTCAAGCCTCAGGCGGTGTAGGAGTCAAGATGCAACGCGAGAAAGAGAAAGAGGATGCGAATATTCTCTTGTTTCAGACCCGCCGTATGACGCCGGAGATCGCGAAAGACGTTGCGGAGGTCAAGCGGCTGTTGCGGTTGAATCCTGACGCAACGGACATCCGCATCACATACGGGGCTGACTCCCAAGGAGGTCAGGAGATCGCCCTCCATACCCGCTCCGGATATCAGGTCTTGATTGAACTCGCCTCGCTGGTGTCCGTGCCTCCGGAACACATCGCGGAGCGCCGGACGTATGGATCGGCTGTCGCGACACCGGATAGCGCCGCACCTTCTCAGGTCGCCGCCATCCGAAGCGGCGCTGAACGGCCCGCGGACTCCTTTGCGCAAGTCAAGTATCGCGGCCACTGGTATTGGATCGACGACCGGGACTTTCTGACCAAGCGGATCTTTACCTTTATGACGGTGCTCTTCACGTTGAGCGAAACGGGTCAGAAAATCCAGCAGCCGATCCTGACGATCAGGGCGAACTAAGCATCACGTACCGCCAAGAAAAAAGGACAATGGATAGGGCAAGGACACGAAGGATTGGCGCGGCGGTCTGGCTCCTGCTGGTGAGTGTAACCGTCGGCTGTGCGGTGAACCCCGTCAGTGGACGGCCTGAACTCACGCTGATTTCCGCCAAACAGGAGCAAGAACTTGGCGCTGAAGAAGCCAAGAAGGTCGAAGCGGGGATGGGTTTTGCTGACGATTCGAGCTTCGACCCGTTTCTCAACCAGCTGGGCCAACGACTAGCTGAGCATTCTCCGCGCAAGAATGTGACGTTCCAATTTCATATCGTCGATATGGCGGAGCCGAACGCCTTCGCGCTGCCGGGAGGCTATATCTACGTGTCGCGCGGACTCCTGGCCCTGACGAATACCGAAGGGGAGTTGGCCGGTGTGGTTGGGCACGAGATCGGTCATGTCGCGGGGAAACATGCCGTGCAGCGGATCTCGAAACAGGCTCCGTTTGCGGTGGTATTCGGTCTTGCTTCCGGCATCACCGGACTGATCAGTTCAACAGTCGGGGACCTGATCGGCGGCATCGGGAACCTCGCCCAGAGCGCGATCTTCTCCCCTTACAGCCGTTCCCAGGAGACAGAAGCCGATGAAGTGGGCCAGGAAATCGCCGCAAAGGCAGGCTGGAACCCCATCGAGTTGTCCACCTTTCTCGCCAACCTGGAGCGGGAAGTCACGCTGCACGGAAAAGAACCGCGGAAACCGAGTTTTTTCGACTCGCACCCTGTGACTGCGGACCGGGTCGCCGATACCGAACGCCATGCGAAATCGTTGACCCGCGCCATGCGTGACCCCATCAGTCCAACCAACGAAGCCTATCTGGCCCGGCTCAACGGGATCGTCGTCGGCCCACGGGCGGCGAACGGCGTCTTTCAGGAGACGGAATTTTTGCATCCGGACTTGGGATTCTTCGTGAAGTTTCCAGAGAAATGGCTGCACGAGAATGCGCCGGATCAAATCGTAGCTATTGCCCCGGACAAAGATGCAGCGGTCGTGCTCAAGGCTGTCGCGAAAGGGGATGATCCGCTCGAAGGGGCGCGGGCATTGGACAAGGTCAATCACACCGATGTAGCAGCACAAGCCAAATCGATCACCATCAATGGTCTTCCGGCTGCGCGAGCGGTAGTTCCTACCGATGGCCGGGCCCATGCCGAGGTGACCTGGATTGCTCATGACGGGTTGATCTTTCAATTTGTGGTTGTCTCGTCCAGCGAGCGATTCAAGGCGTTTCAGCCGGAGTTCGAAGCGGTAGTCAAAAGTTTTCATCCGCTCTCAGGTCACGAACGGGCCCGCATTACGGAGACCCGAATCAGATTAATGACAGCCCTGAAGGGCGAGACTTTCGAGGCCCTGGCTGCTCGCGCCCATTCGGCTTGGAAGGCAAATGAAGTCGCTGTCGTCAATGGGCTTGCGGCGGCCACACCGTTGCGGGAAGGGCAGGTGCTCAAGGTCGCGGTCGAGGAACGATATGAGTCGCGGGAACCGCGATGATAGAGAGAGGGACGAAAGAAGCGGGATACGAGATACGGGATACGAGATGTGGGATAGGAGTCGCGCTCGCCTCGCTTGAGTCAGCATCGGCGGCTCAGGGTGAACGGAATATGTCAAGAAGTGTTAGGCGCACCACACTACCAGTAACAGCAATGAGTAATATGGTCTGGAACAGTTCCTTGAAAGTCTGTATGATTCCGCTCCTTGTCCGTGGAAGAAATTTATTAATGAGGTATGAGGTGGTGATTGCCGTCGTGCTGTCCATGATCCTGGGGCTTTCGATGCAGGTCTCGACAGCGGTTGCAGGGGAATCGGCCGAGGCTGCGCAAATCGACCGCGAGGTGGATACGGCGCTCAAGAAATTACTCGAAGACACGCCGGAGGCGGAGATCTTTCGGAAAGAAGCCAGAGGTACCCTCGTGTTTCCGTATATCGTGAAGGGCGGGTTTATGTTTGGAGCGCAGTATGGGAAAGGCGCGCTGCAGAAAGAGGGAAAAACGCCGGCTGGGATTGCAAGGGTCGAAGATTACCAGGATTCATCCGTAATTATTGGCGCCGATGGGGGCGCCGGTACGGGCGGATGTCGAGCCGTCGTGCATTAACCTAGATAAGGAGATTTCGTCATGATGGTGCTGCAAATAGGGGTGTTGTTGCTGTCGTTCATGTGCATGGGACAGGCTCAGGCTCAGGAAGCGACACCGATGAACATGGAGATTTTGAAAGAAAAAGTGAAGGCGGACAAGAAACTCCTTGTCGCGACCAATATGCGTCTCACCGACGCGGAGGCCAAGAGTTTCTGGCCGCTGTACGATGGGTATCAGAAGGAATTGGAGCAGATCAATCACCGGCTGGGTAAGACGATTACAGCGTATGCCGATGCGTACAACGCGGGCAAGGGCGAGATCTCCGACGACCAGGCCAAGCACATCCTGACCGAAGCGTTGGCAGTCGAAGAATCGGAAGTGAAGCTGCGGCAATCCTCTGCCGCGAAATTGGACAAGGTCCTGCCTGCCACGAAAATCGCCCGCTATCTCCAGATCGAAAACAAGATTCGAGCTCTGGTGAAGTTCGAACTGGCCGCGCAGATTCCACTCGTAAACTGATTGAGCCGAGCCTGAGGCCGCACAGCGCCAGGCACATGAGATGAGACCGCAAACAAGCAAGGCTGAAAGATGAGTATCAGATTCCTGATCGTGTGGCTGGCGCTGGTGCTGCTCGCTGCCGGAGGCTGTGCAGCGGGGCCACAGGTGATCACAGACTTCGATCGGTCCGTTGAGTTCTCTGCGTTCCGCACGTTTGCCTACTTGGGGATGACGGACAGAGGATATGAGGTCGGTCCGTCGGATCGTTCGCCCTTGAGAGGGCGGGTCAAAGAGATGGTCGACAAGCAGCTTGCTGCCAAGGGGTTTACGGAAGTCAGGTTGGAGGACAGTCCCGACCTACTGGTGCACATTTTCTTTGGTGTGTTGGACGAGAGAAGTGTCGAGACTACCAGCAGGATGCCGGGATTCTTTGGTCGCCAGGTGCAAGCCTATGAGTATCACGAGGGCACATGGACACCGATCAAGACGACTCGCGTGATTACTCATGAGGATCATGAAGGCACCTTAATCGTCGATCTGGCCGACGCGTCGAAAAAAGAGTTGGTATGGCGATCCGTGATCAAGGCGGTATTGGGCGACGACTTGGAGAAGAATTTTCAGATGGCCGACAAGGGAGTCGCCGAGGCCTTCAAAGATTATCCTCCGGCTAAATAAAGTGATGGGATTGTCTGTCTGGTTCATCTGGTCTATCTCGTCTATCTGGTTCAACCAAATAAACAAGACAAACCAAATGAACAAAATGAACGAGACCGACAAGACAGGCTGTCGATCTATACAAATAAGGGAGGTGGGTATGTTACGGAAGTTGAGTCTGGCAATGGCGGCGGTCGCCGTGATCTTGGCGTTAACGGAGGCGTCCGAAGCCGGTGGTCTGTTCCTGTCGGAATTCGGAACGGAAGACGTGGCCCTCGCGGGAGCGGGCTGGGCAGCCCGCGCGCAGGATGCCTCCACCCTCTTCAAGAATCCGGCCGGGATGAGTCGCCTCCAAGGCAATCAATTCCAAGGCGGCTTGCAGGCGCTGTACTTCCAGGGCAGTTTCAGCCCTGACGTCGCCACGTTCGGCGGCGGTGGCGGCGGCAATCCGGTCGGCGTGGCTCCGGGAGCAAGCGGGTTCTACGTGCATAGCTTGAACAAGGATTTCAAAGTCGGGCTCGGCGTCTTCTCAAACTTCGGTCTCGGATTGAAGTACGACGGCGACTGGGCCGGCCGTTATTATCTCAAGGATACGGCTCTGGTTGGTGTGACGTTTGCCCCCGTGGCGAGCTATAGAGTCAATGACATGCTCTCCATTGGTGGCGGTCCCAACGTCATGGTTGGATACTTCAAATACACCTCGGCCGTGAACAACCTGGCGCCCGTGGGCGACGGTCAATTGCAAACGAAGGACACGACCGCGGGAGTCGGTGGTCAATTCGGTGTCCTTCTGGAACCAAATCAACGCACCCGGTTCGGGGTCACCTACTATTCGCCCATCAAACTGAATTTCTCAGACGATCCAAGCCTCTCTGGTCTCGGGCCTGGTAACGAAGCCATCTTTGGAGGGCTTCGTAATGCAAGGCTGGACTTGGGTATCACCGTGCCGCAGCGCGTCATCGTGAGCGCCTACCATGAGTTGACGGACCGCCTTGCCCTTATGGGAAACTTCGGATGGGACAATTGGAGCCAGTTCGGCAAGGTCGATGTATCCCTGGTCAGCCAGACGACAGTCTCTGGGACGACTGCCATCAACTACCAGGATACCTACCACGTGGCGGTGGGAGGCCAATACCGACTGAATCCCGAATGGTTGCTGAACGGAGGATTCGCCTATGACTCCTCGATGGTCAAAGACCAGGATCGAACATTGAGCCTGCCGGTCGGTTCGACCTATAAGTTTGGAGGCGGTGTGAATTGGTTAATGAAGCCCACAATTAAACTGGGCTTCAGTTATGAGCTATCGTACCTCGGAGATCTGTCGATATCTCAAAATCGGGGGCCGCTGGCTGGGGAGGTAACCGGCCAATTTAAGGACGCCATGATGCATTTCTTCGCCTTCACCGTGAATTGGGGATCGCAAGGGGTCATCTTCGGCCCCGGAGGAGAGAAGACCCCATCGTAATGCAGAAGGGTGCGCACCACACCTACTTTCCATGGAGGTTCGTGATGAAACATTGTGAACCTATCGTCTTATGTCTCATGGCGGTGGTCTTTGCCGCCGGGTGCGCCTCAACCAAGGTGGTTGACCGCCAAGAATACATGGGAGGAAAGCTTCCGCGTCCCGCTCACATCTGGGTGTACGACTTTGCCGCCACCCCTACTGAAGTGTCGCGCAACTCCTCGCTCGCCGATCCTCAATTCGAACACCCTGCTGCTCAAACCCCTGAACAGGTCGCAGCCGGCCGCCAATTGGGCAGTTCAATCGCGTTCCAGCTCGTCGCGCTGATCCGCGATATGGGACTGCCGGCGTCACGGGCCACAAGTTTCACGAAGCTGGATATCAATGATCTCGTTCTCCGGGGCTACCTCCTCTCGGTCGATGAGGGCGATGCGAAAAAACGCGTCGCAATTGGATTCGGCTATGGGGCTTCCCACTTGGCGACGGCAGTCGAAGGGCTCCAAGTGACTCCTGAGGGGCTGCGAAAACTCGGATCAGGAACCCTCGACTCCGGTGGAAGTCAAACGCCGGGCGGGGCGCTGGGGGTCGTCGGCCTCGCTGCCACTGCCAACCCGGCTGGGCTCATCGTCAGCGGTGGCATGAAAGCCTATGCGGAGTACAGTGGCAGCGCCAAGATCGAAGGCCGGGCCAAAGAGACGGCGGAGGAAATTGCCGCCAAGCTCAAGCCGAAATTCCAGCAGCAGGGTTGGATTCAGTAACGGAGGTAAGGAGTGAGGAGTGAGGGATATGGGATATGGGATACGGGATACGGGATACGGGATAGGGAGCAATTCTATGGTGATGACACAGAGGATGCGAAACATACAGCAATGCCTGGCGATTTTCGGACTCGTGTTGATGGCAATGTCGGTGAGTGCTCCTGCATGGGCGGGAGAATCGAGTACCGATCTCGCAAAGAAGACGCAAAATCCGGTCGCCGATCTCATCAGCATCCCGCTTCAGAACAATATGAATTTCGGTATCGGACCGAACAACCGGATGCAGAATGTTCTCAACGTCCAGCCGGTGATTCCCATCAATCTCAACAGTGAATGGAACCTCATCACCAGAACGATCATGCCGATTATCAAGCAACCCACCTTGGCCACGACCAACGACGATACCTGGGGACTGGGAGACGTGAATGTCTCGGCCTTCCTTTCGCCGACTGACCCTAAACCCTTTATTTGGGGAGTCGGACCTAGTGTGCAGCTCCCCACCGGCACTGACGAAGCAACCGGCACAAGAAAATGGGCGGCTGGTCCATCGGCAGTGGCATTGAAGATCCACGGTCCGTGGGTCGTCGGAGGCCTGGTGCAACAAGTCTGGTCCTTTGCCGGAAACAGCGATCGACGCGATCTCAGCCAAGCGCTGATTCAGCCGTTCGCCAACTACAATTTGCCGGACGGCTGGTATCTGACAGCCTCTCCCATTATCACCGCGGATTGGGAGGCGGCAGACGGCAACAAGTGGACGGTGCCGGTGGGCGGTGGGTTCGGCAAAGTGTTTTTTATCGGAAAGCTGCCGTTCAATGCCAATTGCGGGTATTACGCCAATGTGGTGCGGCCGGATCCAGGGGCGGACGGGACGTTTCGGTTGCAGATCGCCTTGCTGCTGCCCAAGTCGATTCTCGGTCAGTGAGAAAAAGATGAAGGGACCCAGGGATTTTTTGCACGTGAAGGTTGGAATATCGCTTGTGCGCGAAGGGACAGTGATGAGACGCCACAGGCTTCAACTGATCGGCGCAATGATCGCCACCATGGCCATCGTATCTGGAGCCGGGTGGCCTGTCGCGAGAGGCGCTGATTCCCCGGCTCCGATGGATCGAGAGGTCGGCATCAGCTGCGGTATGGGTATTTCCTCTGCCAAAGCTCGTGGATTGGGTCAAACAGAGAGCACATCTCCACGCGACGTACCCCACTCGAAAAGAGTGTCTGCGCCGGGTCCTGCGCCCGAGGGGATGGTTTGGATTTCCGGCGGGGAATTCTGGATGGGTGCGGATGAGTTTCCGGATGCGCAGCCGTGGCACCGCGTCTCTCTCGACGGCTTTTGGATGGATAAGACCGAAGTCACAAACGAGCAGTTCGCCAGATTCGTGAAGGCGACCAAGTATGTGACGGTGGCAGAGCGGAAGCCGCGCGCGGAAGATTTTCCCGGCGCGCCGCCGGAGAATCTCGTCGCGGGGTCGGTCGTGTTTTCACCACCCGATCGTCCGGTGAAGCTGAACGATCATTTCCAATGGTGGAGCTACGTCAATGGCGCGAATTGGCGTCATCCAGAGGGAGCTGCCGGCACGATCAAGAACAGGATGAACCATCCCGTCGTGCATATCGCCTACGAGGACGCGCTGGCCTATGCGAAATGGGCAGGCAAGCGCGTGCCCACGGAAGCAGAATTCGAATTTGCTGCGCGTGGCGGGCTCGAGAAAAAACCCTATCCCTGGGGCGATGAGTTGAAGCCGGGCGGCAAGTTCATGGCCAACACGTTTCAGGGACACTTTCCGGACAACAGCACAAAAGAAGATGGGTACGACCTAGCCGCGCCGGTCGCGTCATTTCCGCCCAATGCCTACGGATTGTACGACATGGCCGGCAACGTGTGGGAATGGACGAGCGATTGGTATCGCCACGACTATTACACGGCGCTTGCCGCCGCCGAAGAAGTGGCCAAAAATCCGAAGGGACCATCCGACAGTCTCGATCCAAGCGAGCCGGGGGTCAAGAAAAAGGTGCATAAGGGCGGGTCGTATCTCTGCACCGACCAATACTGCGCGCGCTACATTGCCGGAGGACGCGGGAAAGGCGAGCCGGATACGGGGACGAACCACGTGGGTTTCCGGCTGGTGAAACGCGCGGCCACAGGTCGTTGAGTAGCGAGGAAAGGGAAGGACACAGAACACTGACCGGTTCAACAACACAGGATGGAGGGAGAGCAGGATGAAAAGCATACTGATCGTGCTTGCGATGACCATGATAGTCGGGTGCTCTTGGCAGATCGCCGGCGCGGAAGAAGGAACGGTCAAAGCGGTTGCCACATGGAATGGCCGCTCGTTTGTATTCCCGGTCGGCCAGGATCAAGCCTACTTGGTGGGAGTCTATACCGGGACGTTGTATGTGGAAGATGGCAAGGGCATGCTGCACGCGGCCTCCATCGTATGCCCGGCAACGGCCGAAGGCGATCTCAAATCCATGACCAAGACGGGCCAAGGGCGGTGCATCCTCACCGATGAAGACGGTAACCGTATCTATGCGAGATTTACCTGCAAGGGAGATCTCGAAGGTTGTAAGGGGCCATTCAAAATCGACGGGGGGACCGGGAAGTTCGATGGCATCACCGGAGAAGGGGAAATGATCTCGCGCATACAGGTGCGGAATCTCACGACGGTGACCGGATTCGAGTCGGCGGAACAACATGGCGAGGGTGTCGCCGTATGGCCTTCGTTGACCTATAAGATTCCGGAAGGGAAATAGCGTTGTGAGCCAGGACATATCCAACCACGATTCGGAGGGATTTATGATTCGATCACGGTACATTGTGGTAGCCGCACTACTTGTCGTTTTAGCCGGGATCTCAGCTGATGCCGGCGCGCAGATGTTCATCTTTCCTGAAAAAGGACAGAGTAAGGACCAGCAGGAATTCGATCAGTTCACCTGTCACAAATGGGCGAAGGAGCAAACCGGCATCGATCCGAATCAGCAAGCCGCGGCCCCGGCCCCACAGGCCCCCGAAAGGGGACAAGCGGTCGGCGGTGCGATGAGGGGCGCGGCGCTCGGCGCTATCGGCGGAGCGATTGCAGGCGATGCCGGCAAAGGCGCGGCGATCGGCGCAGCCGTCGGAGGCGGCGCAGGTATGATGCGCCGCCGCCGGTCTGAGATGCAGTACGAACAGAAGACCCAAGCACAGGCGGCCAACAATCAGGGCAGTCAGCAAACCTTCAATCGTGCGTACAGCGTTTGTCTGGAGGGCAAGGGATACAAGGTGGGCTAAGACACGGCTAAGAAAGTGGCTTGCGATAGAAAATCGAGCATCGGTCTCCTCGACAAGGGTCTCGATGAAGTTCAGGCAAAAGGCTGGACGGTCGTGGATATGACGAAGGACCTGACCGGCGCTTGCGAGGCTGTTGCGACGGGATAAGGGTTGAACAACGTTTTTCAGGAGTTCAACACGTGCAGGATGGGAATCCATCTCATAATTAGGAGGTCTGTCATGCAATCATTTACGCGTGTCATATTCTGTCTGTTGGCCTTCGTGGCGGCAGCTGGATGCGCCGAAACTCAGGTCATAGGCCGAGAGAGACTCGTAACCGAGCGGCTCCCTCGTCCCGGTCACATTTGGGTCTACGACTTCGCCGCGACGCCCGCCGACGTCCCGGCCAACTCTACGCTCGCCGGTCAGCCTACCGATCATGCCACGCCTCAAACAGCCGAGCAGATCGCGACCGGCCGTCATCTGGGTTATGCCATTGCGGGACAGCTGGTCGAGGAGATCAGCGGGATGGGACTACCGGCAATGAGGGCGTCGAATTTCACGAGGCCGGAGATCAACGACATTGTGCTCCGGGGCTATCTCCTTTCAATCGACGAGGGCGATGCGACCAAACGTGTCGCAATCGGTTTCGGTTCCGGGGCATCCCAGTTGACGACGGCGGTCGAAGGCTACCAGATGACAGCTCAGGGACTGCGAAAACTTGGATCCGGAAAGGTCGGAGCCGGCGGAGCCAAATCGCCGGGGGCCGCGCTAGGAGTTGTCGGCCTCATTGCCACGGCCAACCCTGCGGGCCTGATCGTCAGCGGCGGGATGAAAGTGTATGGAGAATACAGCGGCAGCAGCAAGATTGAAGGCCGAGCCAAAGCCACGGCTAAGGAAATCGCCGAAGTGCTCAAGAAGCGATTTCAGGAAGAGGGGTGGATCAACTAAAGCTTGTTCCCCAATCCGACTGAGCCTGGTAATGAAGGTGGGGGGCACTCTGAACTTGTAGCATGTGCTCTCTCGGTGTATACGAAGTAGGTCATACATAAGGAAAGCATCAGCCAATGGCTGTACCACAACGATAGAATTTCACAGAAAGGGAAGAAACCATGAGGCATCATAGAAGGTTGGTTATCCCCACCATTATATTGATGGGGTTATCGGTGGCGATGACAGTTGGACCTGTCCCTGTCCAGGCCGCCGACAAGCTTGATCGGACGGTCTTGCCGATTCCGGAACCCAAGCGCCAGGTAATTACAGAGTTGGATGCTCGTAAGGCCACCCCGCCGCCGCGATTTGAGGTGAAGGCGCCGACTAATGCCCCGAATGTGCTGCTCATCATGCTCGACGATATGGGGTTCGGCATGTCCAGCGCGTTCGGCGGCCCGATCCATATGCCGACCGCCGAACGGCTGGCCGATCAGGGATTGCGGTATAACCATTTTCATACGACCGCCCTCTGCTCGCCGACCCGCGCCGCGCTGCTCAGCGGTCGTAACCATCATATGAACAACATGGCCGGCATCACCGAGATCGCGACTGCGTTCCCCGGCTCTACCGGGAGCCGGCCCAACAACGTGGCCCCGTTGGCCGAGATGCTGCGGCTCAACGGCTATAGCACCGGTTTCTTCGGCAAGAACCACGAGACTGCGGCCTGGGAGGTCAGCCCATCCGGCCCGACCGATCGCTGGCCGACCCGCTCCGGCTTCGATAAATTCTACGGCTTCATCGGCGGCGAGACCAATCAGTGGGCGCCATTGCTCTACGATGGAATGACGCAGGTGGAATTGCGGAAGGATCCCAACTATCACTTCATGACCGACATGACGAACCAAGCGATGAACTGGATGCGCTACCAGAAGTCGCTCACACCGGATAAGCCATTTTTCATGTACTTCGCTCCCGGCGCCGTGCATGCGCCGCACCATGTGCCGAAAGAATGGATCACCAAGTACAAGGGCAAGTTCGATGGCGGGTGGGACCAATTCCGCGAAGAGACCCTGGCCCGGCAAATCAAACTGGGTGTCGTCCCACAGGGTACGAAGCTTGCGCCAAAACCGACCGACATCAAAGATTGGGACAAACTCACGGAGAATGAGAAAAAACTCTTTAGCCGTCAGATGGAAATCTACGCCGGCTTCGGCGAGTACACAGACACGGAGATCGGCCGGGTAATCCAAGCGCTCGAGCAGACGGGTCAAATGGACAACACGCTGATTTTCTACCTCATCGGCGACAACGGCACGAGCGCCGAAGGCGGCATGCTCGGGGTGTTCAACGAGATGAGTTATTTCAACGGCGTGCATGAGACGGTCGAGGACATCCTGAAGCATTACGACGACCTCGGTGGTCCGATGTCGTATCCACACATGGCTGCCGGGTGGGCTGTCGCGGGCGATACGCCGTTCACCTGGACCAAGCAGGTCGCCTCCAGTTTCGGCGGCACCCGCAACCCGATGATCGTGCACTGGCCCAAGCGGATCACGGCGAAAGGCGAGGTGCGCGCGCAGTTCCATCATGTCATCGATATTGCGCCGACCATTCTGGAGGCCGCAGGGCTGCCGGAGCCGAAAGTCGTGAATGGCACGCCACAGGAACCGATCCAAGGAGTGAGCATGCTGTATACGTTTGCCAATGCCAAGGCCACGAGCCGCCACTATGCGCAGTACTTTGAAATCATGGGCAACCGCGCCATTTATGTGGACGGCTGGTTGGCCGGTACCGTTCACCGGGCGCCATGGGAGTTGAAGCCACGCGTCGCGCTTCTCGACGACAAGTGGGAACTCTACGACACGCGGAACGATTTCAGTCTGGTGAACAATCTGGCCGCCAAGAATCCGGCAAAGCTCAAGGAACTGCAAGACCTCTTTTTGAAGGAAGCGGTCAAGAACCATGTGCTGCCCATCGATGACCGCGTCATCGAGCGCATTAACGCTGCCACAGCCGGGCGACCGGATCTCATGGGCGGTCGTACCTCCCTGACGGTCTATGAAGGCATGACCGGGATGTCTGAAAATGTGTTCATCAACACCAAGAACCGGTCGCACACGATTACGGCGGAGGTGGAGATTCCGGACGGCGGCGCCAACGGCGTGATCCTCGCCCAGGCTGGGCGGTTCGGCGGCTGGAGCTTGTACCTGAAAGACGGCAAGCCGACATACACCTACAACTTCCTGGGCCTGCAGCGGTTCAATGTTGTCTCATCACAGTCGCTGGCAGCGGGTAAGGCGACGATTCGCTACGAGTTTGCCTCCGATGGACCCGGTATGGGCAAGGGCGGCATCGGGACGATCTTCGTCAACGACCAGAAGGTCGCCGAAGGTCGGATTGAGCATACGCAATGTTGCGTCTTTTCAGCAGACGAAGGCGCCGACGTCGGCACGGACGATGGCACACCCGTCACTGAAGACTACAAGGAAGACGACAATCGGTTTACCGGCAAGATTCACAAAGTCACGATTGATCTCAAAGAAATGAAGGCGGCCGACAGACAAGAGGAGGAGAAGACTCGCGTGGACGTGGCGCACAAGAAAGCGCTGGCCGACTGAGGCGCGGCAAGGATTAGGAATCGCCGGTGTGGGTGGATGACGTCGACGAGGATCCGTTCGCCTTCACCGGCAATTCAGACGTCCATGTGAAATACGCGCAGTGAGTTGATCTGAAATACAACAACCAAACCAATTTGGAAGGAGTCTTTAATGAGAAACGTTACAAGATTGTTCGTCATGGGAATTGTGCTATGGGTGGCGCCGGTGATGGCGCAGGAGATCGGCCCCGGCGCCGGCGGTGATGCCGGCAGCGACACCAACATGCAAATCTTCATGGACAAGGTCAAGGCCGATAAGAAACTGCTGGTCGCGGCCAATATGGACTTGAACGACGCGGAGGGAAAGAAATTCTGGCCGCTCTACGATGGATATCAAAAAGAATTGGAACAGCTCAATCAACGGCTTGGCAAGACGATCGACGGCTATGCTGAGGCCTACAATCAGGGCAAGGGGACGATTTCGAACGATCTGGCCAAAAAGCTGCTGAACGAGGCCCTCTCGGTGGAAGAAGCAGAAGTGAAACTTAAGCGTTCCTATGCCGACAAGATCGGCAAAGTGCTCCCCGCGACGAAGACAGCCCGGTATATCCAAATCGAAAATAAGATTCGGGCGATTGTCCGGATCGAGTTGGCGAAGAGAATCCCGTTCGTCACTGAACAGAAATCATGATGGCATGGGCAAATGACGCGCCTGCGGTCATGACGCAGGCCGTCAAACTGACCGATGCCGTCCAACACACCACACGTTTGGCAAAAGGCAACCATGAAGACTGTACGCATACAAGCACTCATCGCCGCCGCGCTCGTTTGTGCGCTGGCTGTCACGACCGTCCAGGCAGAGACCGTGGCAAAAATGAAAATGACGACGGACATCCCGCCGGAAATCACTACGCCGGACTCGGTCGAGACGCGCCTTGGGACGCTGAACTTCTTCGACGGTTTCCCCGACGACGCCACCATCCAGAAGGTGTATGACAACCTCGACTTTCAACGCGGTGTGCAGGCATTTCTGACTGCCATGCCGGGCGCGTCGGTCTCTGCGATTCGTAAGGGTTTTCGCAACGCGGGCGCGGCGGACAACCAGACGGTGCTCATTATGGAAACGCTGATGGACTCGAAGTCGTTGTTCCTTACGCCAAACTCCGAGACCGTTTACAACATGATGTGGCTGGATTTGAAGGACGGCCCACTGGTGCTGGAAACGCCGCCGAACGTGCTCGGGATTATCGACGACCATTGGTTTCACTACGTCGGAGACGTAGGCAATGCCGGACCGGACAGGGGTAAGGGAGGGAAATTTCTGTTGCTACCGCCCGGCTACAAGGGCGACGTGCCCGAGGGTTATCACGTCTTCCGCTCGAAGACCTACGGCAATGTCTATTTCTGGCGCGGCTTTCTCGTGAACGGCGACCCGAAGCCGGCAGTTGAAAACACAAAGAAGTTCGCGAAGGTGTATTCGCTCGCACAGGCAAAGAATCCTCCGCCGATGAAGTTCATTAATGTCTCAGGCAAGGAGTTCAATACGATTCACGCGAACAATTTTACGTTCTTCGAAGAAGTGAACCATCTCGTCCAGGAAGAACCGACTGAAGCGATGGACCCGGAGACGCTGGGCCTGCTCGCTGCGATCGGCATCGAGAAGGGCAAGCCGTTCGATCCGGATGAGCGGATGAAGAAGATCCTCACGGAGGCCGCAGCGGTGGGCAACGCCACGGCACGAGCGATGGTGTTCAAGAGCCGCACCAAGGAAGCCTATTTCTTTCCGAACAGCGCGTGGTGCACGCCGTTCATCGGCGGGAGTCACGAATTTCTTCAGCAACCAGGCGTGCGCAATCTGGACACCCGCACGTTCTTCTTCTACTACGCCACTGGCGTGACTCCGGCGATGACGCTCAAGATGGTGGGCGTCGGGTCACAATATGCCGCAGCGTTTGTGGATTCCAGCGGCCAAGCGCTGGATGGCGGTAAGACCTACAAAGTTCATTTGCCTCCCGGCATCCCGGCGCAGAACTTCTGGTCTTTCGTCGTGTATGACAACCAGACGCGTTCGATGCTCCAGACCGACGAGCAGTTTCCTAGCATCGGCAGCCAGACCAAAGGGATCGTCAGCAACCCCGACACGTCGGTGGACGTGTGGTTCGGGCCGACTGCGCCGGAAGGCCACGAGACCAATTGGGTTCAGACCGTGCCCGGCAAAGGCTGGAACGTGCTGCTCCGTCTCTACGGTCCGCTTCAACCATGGTTCGATAAGAGCTGGAAACCGGGTGAGTTCGAGTTAGTGAAGTAAAATTTAAGGAGGAGAAGCACCATGAAACGATGGGCAATACGAAATCTCATATTGATGGTCACGGTGATGCTGATCGGCGTATCCGTGCCGGTGTATGCAGCCGACCCCTCGGCAGGGCTCGGGGCAGGCAAGAAGCCCAACATCGTCGTCCTCTGGGGCGACGACATCGGCTATTGGAACGTCAGCGCCTACAATCAGGGCATGATGGGCTACAAGACGCCCAATATTGACCGCATCGCGAAGGAAGGTGCGCTCTTCACCGACTGGTACGCCCAGCAGAGTTGCACGGCGGGGCGAGCGGCGTTCATCACCGGTCAGGTCGGCTTTCGCACCGGCCTGCTCAAGGTTGGACTGCCTGGCGCGAAAGAAGGCCTTCAGGCCCGAGACGTGACCATCGCGGAGTTGCTCAAGGCGAAGGGTTACAAGACCGGCCAGTTCGGGAAAAACCACCTCGGTGACCGCGACGAACATCTGCCCACGGCCCACGGCTTCGATGAATTCTATGGTTCACTTTACCACCTCAACGCTGAGGAGGAACCGGAGCATCCGGATTACTTCAAGAATCCCGAGGTGCGGAAGCGCTTTGCGACGCGCGGCGTGCTCCATAGTTGGGCCAACCAGGACGGCACGCAGAAGATCGAGCCGGCCGGCGCACTGACCAGGAAGCGGATGGAAACGGTGGACGAGGAATTTACCCGCGAGGCCATGCGTTTCATGGAGGAATCGAAGAAGGAAGGCAAGCCGTTCTTCCTCTGGTGGAACGCCACCCGCATGCATATCTTCACGCACCTCAAGCCCGAATCGCAGGGCAAGACCGGCCTCGGCGTGTATCCCGACGGCATGGTCGAGCACGATGCGATGGTCGGTCAGTTGCTCGACAAGCTCAAGGAGCTGGGTCTCGATGAGAACACCATCGTGATGTGGTCCACCGACAACGGCGCCGAAAAATTATCCTGGCCGGATGGCGGCGCATCGCCGTTCAAGGGTGAGAAGAACACCAATTGGGAAGGCGGATACCGCGCGCCCTGTGTCATCCGCTGGCCCGGCGTGATCAAGCCTGGGACGGTTCTCAACGACATCTTCGCGCACGAGGACATGCTGCCGACGTTTCTGGCGGCGGCCGGCGACCCGGACGTGAAGGAAAAGCTCTTGAAAGGCATGCAGGTCGGCGACAAGACGTTCAAGGTGCATCTGGACGGATACAACATCACCGATGCCCTGGCCGGGAAGTCGCCGAGTCCGCGCCACGAGTTGTTCTACTTCAACGACGAGGGATCGCTCGTGGCCCTGCGCTACGACCAATGGAAGATCGTGTTCGCCGAGCAACGCGCCCACGGGTTCAACGCGTGGCAAGAGCCGTTCGTGCCGCTGCGTTTCCCGAAGCTCTTCAACCTGCGCTCGGATCCCTTCGAGAGCGCGGACGAAGACAGCTGGGACTTTTCACATTGGCGCGCGGAACGCGCGTTCGTCCTGGTGCCCGCTCAGCAGTTCATCGGGCAATTCCTTGCCACCTTCAGGGAGTTCCCGCCCAGCCAGAAGGCCGGGAGTTTCTCGCTCGACAATGTGTTGCAGTCGCTCCAGCGCGGCGTGGGCGATAAGTAGCGCAGAGCGTACTGACGTGATGGACCTGGGTCGCACAGTGGTGCATCGCTGTGCGACCCAACTCGGCCGGAGAAAAGACGGCCATGAACTCACATGCAGTCCGATCATATGACCGCTGTGCTTAGGTGTGCTAGTTATCAGAACATACGACGGTCCTGCCTTATGGCGTTAGCCATGGGCTTCCTGCTCGCGGGGATATGTGACGTTTCTGCTTGGGCTCAGAATACTCAAGGACCTGAATCATCCGGTGTTGAGGCTCTGAAGGAACGGGTGAAGGCCCTTGAGCAGACGGTGGAGGATCTCAAGAAGGAGCGCGGGTCCGCTCCTGGTGAGGCCGGCAACGCCCCGCCTGCCGGTGACCGGCAGCAGCCCACTGCCGGAACCAGCACGACGGTTCCCGATCATAATCGCGAGCGTGCTTTTCTGCGCCAGGATTCCTACGCAGATCCCCGCCTCGATAACGCTCCTTTCGACCCGAAACTCAGGGGATTCTTTCTCATTCCTGGCACCCAGAGCATGCTCCGGATCGGGGGATTCGCGAGGACGGATGTGATCCATGACTTTGAGCCGGCCGGTAATACGTCCAAATTTATTCCCTCTTCCATTCCTACCGGTCCTAATCCGGGAAACGATAACACCAGCATGAGCGTCGCCCCTTCGAGGCTTAGTATCGAACTACGCAACAATACTCGATACGGTCCGCTCCGCATTTACTACGAAAACGACTTTAACAATGGACCGAATGCCACGAATGCGTTTAGGCTGCGCCACTTTTACGGACAGTGGGCGAACGTGATGGTCGGGCAAACCTGGTCGTTATGGAAAGACTCGGATGCGATTCCCGACACGGTGGACTTTGCGGGTCCGAACTCTGCGATCTTCATATTCCAACCGCAGATCCGGTACACCTATGGCATCAACGAAAAGAATATCGTCGCCATGTCCGTGGAACAACCCTCGTCTGCAATTCCCGGGACCATCACGACGCCGACCGGTACATCGAACGCGACGGCAACATCTCCCGTACCGGACTTCGTCACGCGATACCGCTATCAACGAGACGGATTCCATATCCAAACGGCATGGCTATTCCGCTCGGTTGGCGGATTTGTCGGCGCGACGAGGGAGCAACAGGTCTTCGGATGGGGTGGCATGCTGTCGGCCGGCGCGAGAGTGTACGGCAAAGACAACATCGTATTTCAGGTGGCGGGGGGAGAAGGGATCGCTCGCTATATCCTCGGTCTGGGATCCGGATCGGGACTCGACGCAGGCCTGACCAGCGCGGGAAGACTGGTGGCCCTGCCGGCCTATGGAGCGTATGTCGCGTATCAGCACTTCTGGACTGAACGATGGCGCTCGACCGGCACGTATGGGTTTCTCCAAGCCAATACGACCGATCTGGCACAAAGCAGCAGCAATCCGGCCCCGCTGTTCAAGCAAACCCAATACGCAGAGGGCAATGTGATGTATAGCCCGGGTCATGGATTCACAATCGGTGCGGCCTTGCTATGGGGACAATATATAGAAAAAGACGGCGCTCTCGGAGACGCATTCCGTCTGAATTTTGTGTTGCAGTACGATCTTGTGAACTTGGGAAATTATTGAGGGCGCATATGGTGGACAACTTCGGAGACTGTGAGGAGGACATGACATGATAGAGAGCGTGAAGACATTCACCGTGACGGCGATGGTCATAGCGGGCGCTCTTTTGACCGCATGTACAGGAGTGGTCCAAAACATCGAGCGGACGGTTGCGCGCATCAACCTGCGTGCCGCAGCTCCACACCCAGAAGCGCCTCACTGGTCTTACGAAGGCGCAGAAGGACCTGCGTTCTGGGGGAAACTGAGCCCAAGCTTTTTACCTTGCGCTGAGGGTCACAGCCAGTCGCCTATCGACATTGCCACGACTTCGCCGGCATCGCTGCCTACAATGAGTGGGCGTTTCCGACCGGCTGAACTGAAAATCGTCCATCATGAACACTTCGCGGACGCCATCAATAATGGCCATACCATCCAAGTCAATTATACGGAGGGGGATACGCTGACTATCGGGGAAACGAGCTACGAACTGCTGCAATACCACTTCCATGCCCCCAGCGAACATACGGTCCAGGGCATACAGTTTCCGATGGAAATGCACTTTGTGCACAAGTCGGCTTCTGGAGCGCTGGCCGTGGTTGCTGTCTTCATCGAGCAGGGCCGGCACAACAACGCATTTGACCCTGTCTGGGCACATCTTCCCACCAAAAAGAGCGTCGAATCGCACTTCGAGGGCGTCCAGGTCAACGTGGACGCCCTCTTGCCCAAGAGCAATACCAGTTATCGGTATGAGGGGTCGCTCACCACGCCGCCTTGTTCGGAAGGCGTGAAATGGATCGTCATGACGACACCGATTCAGCTTTCGACCGAGCAGATCGGGATGTTTACGGCATTGATCAAGGGGAACAATCGACCGGTGCAGCCCTTGAACAAGCGCATGACCGTAACAGACCGGCTGGTGGAAGAGGCGAGGTGAGCCTGATCCCGGCGCTCTTCGTCAAGAACGGTCAAGGACGGTCTCAGCGTTGCTGTCCTGACCCGGCGCCGGATTGATCTGCTCTGTACGAGACGGCAACGGTGCACTTCGATAGACGTTGGGCTCACTGCTTCTGGAAACCGCAAACGATTCTTGCCGCCAGCCTGCTGCTCGCTGTGAGCTTTGCTGCGCCAAGTTGGGCGCAAGAGAATTCCGCACCGGCTCAAGCTCTTCCCGAGCCGTCCGAGGTCGAAGCATTGAAGGAACGACTGAGAGCGCTGGAACGGACGGTGGAAGATCTAAAGAAGGAGCGCGGAGCCGCTCCTGACGAAGTCGGCAAGCTTCCGCCTACCGGCGAACAGCAGCGGCCCACCGCCGGAACCAGTACGACTGTTCCCGAACATAACCGAGAGCGTGGCTTTCTGCGACAAGATTCCTACGCAGACCCCCGGCTCGATAATGCCCCGTTCGATCCGAAACTCAGGGGATTCTTTCTCATCCCGGGAACCCAGAGCATGTTCCGGATCGGAGGGTTTGCCAGGACGGATGTAATCCATGATTTTCAGCCTGCCGGCAATACCTCGAAGTTTGTGCCCCCGTCCATTCCCACCGGTCCGAATCCTGGGAACGACAATTCCAACCTGAGCGTTGCCGCATCGAGGCTCAGTATCGAGATGCGCAACAACACTCGGTACGGCCCTCTGCGTATTTACTACGAGAACGACTTTAACAATGGCCCGAATTCTACTCCCAACTTCAGGCTCCGTCATTTTTATGGGCAATGGCTGAACGTGCTGGTGGGCCAGACCTTTTCGACGTGGAAAGACGTGGATGCGGTTCCCGACACCGTCGATTTCCATGGACCGACCGGCTTGATTTCCCGCTTCCAACCGCAGATCAGATATACCCATGCGATAAACCCGAATAACATCCTGGCAGCGGCTGTCGAACAACCGACGACGGAAGTTCCCGCAACCGTGACGACACCGACCGGCGCTGTGAACGTCACCGCGACCAATCCATTGCCGGACTTCGTCGCACGGTACCGCTACCAGCAGAATCACTTCCACATTCAGAATGCCTGGCTGTTTCGTTCCCTCGGCGGGTTCGCCGGCGCCACGGCCGAAGAGCAGGTCTTTGGATGGGGCGGGATGGTATCGGGCGGCGCGCAAGTGTATGGCAAGGACAACATCGTGTTCCAAGCGAGTGTTGGAGAAGGGACAGCTCGCTATATCCAGGATCTGGGGTCAGGCAGCGGGCTCGATGTCGGCTTGACAGCAGAGGGAAGGGTCGTCGCGCTGCCGGCCTACGGTGGGCATGTGGCCTACCAACACTTCTGGACGGACCGATGGCGTTCGACCGCCACCTATGGCTTCTTCCAGGTGAATACAACCGATCTCGCTCAAACCAGTACGAATCCGACCACTCTCTACGCCAAAACTCAATATGCGGAAGGCAATCTGATCTATAGTCCCGGGGCCGGATTTAAAGTCGGCGCGGCGCTATTATGGGGACAGCATCAGACAAAGGACGGGGCGAATGCAGACGCATTCAGACTGAACGTGGTTCTCCAGTACGATCTCATCGACCTTGGGAATTGGTGAAAAGAAGCAGGCCAGGAAGCGGCGGCGAAGCTCTTCATTGCCTCGCCACGATGGCAATGTCGCACAGGCACCAAGCAGGGCGCGTATGGTCCATCACGAAGATGGGAATTTTCGAACTGTTCATTGTGGCAGTCAGTTTTTTGGAGCGCCCTCCACCACCGGGAGCGCTTCTATGAGGCGTTCGCCAAAGATCGAGCCCGAGAACATCCAACGCACGCCGACTTGCACCGTCCAGTCCAGACCCAACGGGGACGAGGTGTCCCTCCCCACCAGCCCCACGCCTGGCTGGGCGAACAGGCGCCAACGGGACAATCTTTGTCAACGGCCAGTTAGCTTCGTTCAACCAAAAAACCAGGCACCCCAATAACGGTCTTCTTATACTGGCGGACTTTTCTAAGCATCCTGCTAGACTGCATGAGCCGTAATGGGCGAGACATGAATCATACGGGAATGTTGCCGTGTCTGCCAAAGGTCATTGGCGTTCTGCAGCCTGAGCCAATGCGCTGCATCTGGTTTCCCAAACGTCATTTCAAGCCGTAGTGCCATTTCCGGTGTGACTGTTCCACGCCTGTTCAGCACCTTGGAGAGAGTCTTGCGGCTCACACCAAGATGGTGGGCCGCGTCGGTGACGGACAAGGCCAAGGGATCAATCACCAGTTCCTTCAGAATTTCACCCGGATGGGCGGGATTGTGCATGCCCATAACCAAATCTAACCTATGCGGTTACATGTTGCAATGCGCGAAACGGATTGAAGCCTTGTGCCAAAAGACCTACGACTGCGAGTCTCCGATCGACAGCTCGACTGAGGTAGCACCGAGGCTCATCGAGAATTGCAACGGCCTGTATCCAACGGAAGGAGTTCGATGTCGCTAAGACTCTTACTGACAATTGCCGGCGGTTTTGAAATACTCGCGGGGTCGGCGGCGCTGATCGTTCCGGCGCCGGTGGTGTCGTTGCTGTTCGGACTGTCGATGGACCCCATCGCATCGATCCTGGCCCGGCTCTTCGGCGCTGGGGTGTTCGCGCTCGGGTTGGCCTGTCTCAAAGCCCGTTATGACGTCGGAAGTCTTGCCGGTCTGGCGCGCGCCGAACACGAGATGCACATACGGCGCGGAAAACTTCTTCTTCCACAGCGGTTCGACCCAGCGACCAAACATACTGTCGGCTTTGTAAACGCCCGACTATTCTAAAGTCAACCATCTGCTCGGCTCTGTTGGGTTTGCTCCTCCCAGCGGATGAACACATCGAATCGTCCTTCTGCAGCTCGCAGGAGATCTCCGTTGTCCAAGTCAGACCATCCCATTTCGAAAGCAGTGGCGACGGTATGACCGGTCAGGCCTCGGCGCAAAGGGACTGGGGTGCCTTGATCGAAGGAAATTCGCAACGTGTCAGGGTTTCTATCGGTACAGGCTTACGTCTCGACCAGACTGTGTTCGGCGTGCGTCAAGACAGCGACGATTTGCTCGTGTGTAACACCAGGAAACCATTTCAAGAAATCGTCAAGACAGGCTCCACTCTCAAGATTTTCAAACAAGGCGCGCACCGGCACGCGTGTTCCCTTGAACACCCAGGTCCCACTGACCTTTCCGGGAACGCGCTCGACCGCGCTGCACTGATTCCAATCTAACATCGGGGCCTTTGTAGCTTGATGATAACCCGCCGGGCAAGGTCTTCGTCGCCATGTGTCGGCCCAAATTAAACCGGAGAAGCATGCCGTGGTGCGAAAGTATTGGCTGCCCTGAGGGTAGGAAACGCGATGTCGCTGCGACTCTTGCTGAACCCTGGCCGGGGGTCTTGAAATACTCGTGGGGTTGGCGGCGCTGATCGTTCCGGCGCCGGTGGTATCGTTGCTGCTCGGACTGTCGATGGACCCGAATACAATGTGCTGGCAGCCGTAGTGCTTCTCTGGACTGCGGCAGCGTCGGGTCTCGGCGGCCTGTTGTTGTGGGTGGCGGGAATCGGCCATGCCGCGCTGGGCGCATTCCTTGTCTTGGTCGGTTCGCGTTGTTCTCGCG
>JAKDNQ010000027.1 GCA_030456405.1 Nitrospira sp. | reverse complement strand
CTGGTTGTCTGTGGACGGCCCCGCCATCGAAGTCGAGGGTCTGTCGTTTCGTTACTCAACGACGGAAGGGCGGGAAAGAATGTGGATCTTGGACCATCTTTCTTTCCATGTCGAGGCAGGAGAAATTCTCGCGGTTGTCGGACCGAACGGGTCCGGGAAGTCGTCACTGTTGAAAGTGCTCTCTGGCTACTTGCCGGCAGGCGAAGGCGACGTTCGCCTGGGCGGCCTCTCACTCGGAAAACGGAATCAGGCCGATATCGCGCGATTGGTTGCGGTCGTGCCTCAGGAGTACGCGCAGGTTTTCCCGTTCACGGTGGCCGAGACGGTGCTCATGGGGCGTTTTCCACATCGGACCGTGCGCTGGTGGAGTATGGGAATCGGAGACGAAACCGCGAGCGACCTCGCCTGCGCGCACCAGGCCATGGTCGAGACCGATGTCTTGTCGCTGGCAGATCGGCTGGTTTCGGACTTATCCGGCGGAGAACGGCAACGAGTCATGATCGCCAGAGCGTTGGCTCAAGCGCCGAAAATTCTGTTGCTCGACGAACCGACGGCCTTTCTCGATCTCCAGCACCAGATAGAAATCTGTTCTATTCTACGCCGGTTGAAAGAAGAAAATGGCTTAACCGTGGTGCTCGTCTCTCATGATCTGAATCTTGCGAGCCAATACTGCGATCGAATGTTGATGTTGAAGGCCGGAGCGCTTTTCCGCATCGGCACGCCGCACGAAGTCATCGGTGTCGAGGCCTTGCGGGCTGTGTATGGCTGCGACGTCTTGATCGATCGTCATCCAGAATCCGGAGTGCCAAGAGTCACCATGCCAAGCTATGCTTCAACGAAACATATCGGCGATCACATATAACGAGAAGGGTTCGTGCCCGATCCTCTCGTCTCTTGTCAGGGTACGCTGTTTCAAATAGGAGGAGAGCTCAGAGAAAGACCGTCAGCGCCGGGGAAGATGGTGCAAAACCATCACGGTGCCGCCACTGTAAGCGGGGAGTGATCCTGCAAAAATGTCACTGTCTAGGGAAGCCGTCAGCCATCAGTAGTCAGCATTCAGCCAGAAGCTGATCGCTGAGAGCTGAGAGCTGATCGCTTCTAAGACGGGAAGGCGCAGGGGAACGACGATCCGCGAGTCAGGAGACCCAGCTGACGGATGTTTCTAGACAGCCCTTCGAGTCAAAGGGAGGTTTTGTATGCAGTCTCGTAATCGGTATCGATCCGTCTTGTTCTCTGTGTGCGCGTTTCTCAGTTTTTCCGTCATGTGGTCTGTGACCGCCTTCGGTGAAGAGCCCGCCAAAACTGAACCAGTTCTTGAAACCAGAGAGGTGGTTATCTCTGCAACGAAGACGCCGGTCCCGGTCACCCAATTGACCAGCGCGGTGGAAGTCATAACGGGAGAGGAATTGGAGCGTCGGAACGTCAAGACGGTTGTGGATGCGCTCCGCCTCAGCCAGGGGCTCACGGTGTTTTCGAACGGCGGGCCGGGTACTTCCGCGTCGGTCCGTATTCGAGGGAGCAACTCCGATCAGGTGCTGGTGCTCATCGATGGCGCGATCATGAACAGCGCCACGCTGGGAAGTTACAACTTTGCCAATTTGACAACAGACAACATCGAGCGGATTGAAATCCTCCGTGGCGCTCAGAGCATGTTATGGGGAGCGGATGCGATGGGAGGCGTGATCAATATCACCACCAAGAAGGGCACCGGCGCTCCGTCGGGAAGAGCGTTCTTCGAATATGGATCGTTTTCGTCCATCAGAGAAGGAGGTGAGGTATCCGGGAAAAAGGGGCCTGTGGATTTCACTGCGGCAATCACACGTTGGGACTATACTGGATTCTCAGCAGTCAACTATCGTCGAGGAGCATCAGAGAAAGACGGCTTTCATAATTGGCAAGCTTCAACGAGAGTGGGCATCGCGCTCCCTCATGAGGGCCGGCTCGACCTCAATTTTCGTCTCTTACAAGGACGGGTGAATATCGATAATGGTTTTGGTCCTGGGTTCGACACGCTGGGAGCGTTTTCCAACAGCCAGCAGTTTGTATATAGCGCCGTATATAATCAGCCGATCACCACCTGGTGGAACCAAGCGCTGACGGCGTCCCGTCAAACAGAGGACTTGGAGACGTTTTCGGGTACGATTGAGCGCAATGTGCTAACTGGAGTGGTGTCCCCTACATTTGCCTTTCGATCGCAGATCGACACGTTGGCGAATCGTGTCGAGTGGCAGCATAATTTCCAGATTGCGAAGCCTCTCTTACTCAGCGCCGGGTATCAGTTTCGCGACCAACAGGGACTGAACCGCGACCTCCTAACGAATAATTTGGATATTGAGCGCAAGATTATTTCTAGCCATGCAGGATTCGCGCAAGCCCAACTCAATCTTTGGGATCGAGTGTTTGCGACGGCGGGTGTGAGGCATGATGAGTATAACGTGTTTGGCGGCGCAACGACCTATCGGGCAACCGCTGGCTATCTCCATAAAGAAACCGGCACCAAGCTTCGGGGTAGCTACGCGACGGGTTTTCGCGCTCCAACCATCAATCAGTTATTTTTTCCGAATTTCGGTAACCCGGATCTGAAGCCCGAGAGAAGTCAGAGTATGGACATTGGAGTCGACCAGTATCTATTGAACGACCGCCTGACCATCAGTGGAGGATTCTTTTGGAATCGGTTCCGAGACATGATTGTCGCTCAGCAGAGCGCAGACCTGTGCGGGGTCTCGTTTGGGTTCGCCAACTTTTGCGCGCAGAATATTGGCGCGGTAAGCACGAAAGGGTGGGAAGCGAGTATCAAATATGCCGTGGTGAAAGATATGCCCTTCATCAAGAACCTGGATGTGCAAGCCCAGTATACCAATACGCAGACCAGGAATCTTGAGGAGCAGCCCGGCAATCGAGTGCCCCGTATACCGGTCGATCAATGGAGCCTGATCATCAGTTATCAGCCGATCGATCCGTTCAGGATCAACCTGGAAGGTCGCTATGTCGGATCACGGTTCAACGACGTTAGTAATCTAGAGCCCATGCGGGCGTTCGACGTGTGGAATGTGATCGCGTCCTACGATGTGACGAACCGTGTGCAGACATACGTTCGACTCAACAATATCTTCAATGAGAAATATGAAGAGATCCTGCTGTTCGGTACCCCGGTGCGATCTATCTTTGTCGGGCTGAAGGTGAATTATGATGCAACGTAACAGAATTCTATGAACGTTCCGCGACTCGTTATCGCCGGCACCCAGAGCGGTGTCGGCAAGACGACGGTGACCGTGGCGATTCTGGCGGCCCTGAAAGCTCGGGGCCGCCTGGTGCAGCCCTTCAAAGTGGGGCCGGACTTTATCGACCCAGGTCACCACAGGGTCGTCACCGGCCGGCCGTCTCGCAATCTGGATGGTTGGATGTTGGGGGAGGCAATCAATCGCGATATTTTCACGCGGGCTGCTGCCGACGCGGACATTTCGATCATCGAAGGGATGATGGGCTTGTTCGACGGCAGTTCGCCGGTGAATGAGATCGGTAGTACGGCTGAACTGGCAAAACAACTGGATGCGCCAGTGCTGCTTGTCATCGATGGGAGCGCCATGGCCCGCTCCGCTGCGGCCATGGTCTCGGGGTATGCGAAGTTCGATCCGGCCCTACGGGTGGCCGGTGTGCTGTTCAATCGAATCACCAGTGAAGGACATTACAAACTGCTCAAGGAAGCAGTCGAACAAGAAACCGATGTGGTGGTCGTGGGGTATCTAAGGCCCGATCCGTCATTGACGATTGAAGATCGCCATCTCGGGCTCGTGACTGCGATGGAACAGGGTACAGGCGAACTCTACGGTTTGCTTGCCAAAGCGGCGGCAGAGACGGTCGATCTGGATCGAGTCGAGGCGCTTGCTCAAGACGTGAGGGGTGAGGCGTTAGGGGTAAGGGGTGAGAGAAACCGTGCCGGTCAGGATCGGAACCGCCTCACTCCTGACGCCTCACGTCTCACGGGCGGGCGAGTACGCATCGGCGTGGCGCAGGATCAGGCATTTTGCTTTTACTATCCTGACAATCTAGAGTTGCTTGAAGCAGCAGGGGCGGAATTGGTGAAGTTTTCTCCATTGAACGATCAGGTGTTGCCCGACGTGGATATGCTGTATCTCGGCGGCGGCTATCCGGAACTGCATGGCGCCGAGTTGGCTGGGAATGTCACAATGCGAACGGCAATTAGAAAGTTTGCCGAACGTGGCGGGCCTATTTATGCGGAATGCGGCGGGATGATGTATCTCACAAAAACCATCCGCGATTTCGCCGGCACAACCCATGAGATGGTCGGGCTGTTTCCCGCTGAAGCGGTGATGAAAAAATCAGACCTGACCTTGGGATACAGGACGGTGAAACTCTCGCACGACTGCATCCTCGGCGCGTCTGGCGGCATTGCGCGCGGGCATGAGTTTCATTATTCCACGCTGGTTCCAATGGGAAGGCTCGATTATGCCTGTGCGCTCCATGATGCGCGGGGGGAGTCGAAGGGCTCAGATGGGCTCATTGTGGGCAACACGCTGGCGCTCTATACTCATCTGCATTTTGCCAGTCATCCACAGATGGCCGGCGCGCTGGTCGCCTCTGCGCGCCGAACCGGTATGTATCCATCCGTGAGTTCCAGAGGTATAAGATGACGGAACAGGACGACCACAAGGCCAAGATGAAGCGAATGAAAGCGTCGGTGGATCGGCGTATTGAGGCGGCGCAAGAAGAAAGGGGTTTGCTGATCGTGTACACGGGCGCCGGTAAAGGAAAGACGACTGCCGCGCTGGGAATGGCCTTACGCTGTCTCGGTCACGACATGAAGGTCGCGGTGGTGCAGTTCATCAAAGGCGCGATAGATACGGCAGAGGAACGGGCGCTGAAGTCTTTTGGCGATCGCGTCACCTTTCTCCGCATGGGCGAAGGGTACACCTGGGAAACCCAAGACCGTGAGCGGGATATGAGATTCGCCCAACAGGCCTGGGCGGCAGCCTGTGGGTTCTTGCGGGATACGTCCTATGCGATGGTGATTCTCGATGAATTCAATATTGCGCTCCAGCACGGCTATGTCCGGCTCGAAGAGGTCTTGCCGGTTCTGCGAAGCCGGCCTCCAATGCAGCATGTGGCGATCACCGGCCGTGGTGCCAAAGAAGCGCTGATCGAAGCCGCCGATTTGGTGACGGAGATGAAACAGGTTAAACATCCATTTCGAAAGGGCGTCAAGGCGCAACCGGGGGTGGAGTTTTGAGAGGTCCGATTCACAAGACCTGCGAGGCTTGCGGGGATGCGTTCGAGTGCGGCGGATACCAATGTTGGTGCGGGAAGGTCGGAATAACCGAGCGACAGATGGATTGGATCGCCTCGCGGTTTCAGGATTGTTTATGTCCGACATGTCTGGCGAAGGTCGGAGCGGGCGATGTAGGACTTGTTCCGCTTCAACCGTCTGTCCCCGCACATGCCGAGTCCACGGAGCCATCATGAAGGCGCGCTCAGATGTCAAGAGTACAGGCCGAGCAGGGTTTTCTAAGGATGAGCGGGCGGCGGTCTATCGTGTGATCTTCGAGCGGCGAGATGTCCGCCGCAATTTTTTAAGAAAACCGATCGCGGACGATGTGCTTGCGAGGGTTTTGACCGCGGCACATCACGCCGGGTCTGTCGGGTTCATGCAGCCTTGGGATTTTGTGGTCATTCGTCGACGCACAACCAAGCACGCTGTCAAACAACTCTTTACTCAGGCGAACAGGGAAGCAGCCACACGTTATGACGGTATCCGCGCGACGCTGTATCGGAGCTTAAAACTCGAAGGGATCGAGGAAGCGCCGATCAATCTCTGCGTGACCTGCACCCGTCAGCGTGGAGGCCGTCATGTGCTGGGTCGTTCCACAGTGCGTGAAACAGACTTGTACAGCACCTGTTGCGCCATCCAAAATCTTTGGCTGGCCGCGCGAGCGGAAGGCATCGGGGTTGGATGGGTCAGCATTCTTGACCATGGAGCATTAAAACAGGTGCTCGGCATCCCCAGGCCAGTCAAAGTGTTGGCCTATCTCTGTCTCGGCTACGTTGCAGACTTTGCGAAGCAGCCTGACTTGGAGACAGCAGGCTGGCGAGCCCGAATTCCGGTTGACCAACTGATTCATTTCGAATCGTGGGGAAATGCCCTGCAACGTAATAGGAGAAATGACGATGCGCATCACGAAGGTCTATACGAGAACGGGAGACGCGGGAAAAACAAGGCTGGCCGGAGGGCAGCAGGTGTGGAAGGACAGTCTTCGCGTTGAAGCCTACGGCGCCCTCGATGAGCTGAATGCGGTAGTTGGGGTGGTGCGGGTGATGAATGTCGAGATGGTGGGGAGTCATGCGCAGGCAGAGCAGCTCGAAGAGGATCTTCAATGGATACAGAATAAGCTGTTCGATCTCGGAGGAATTCTTGCGACGGTCCCAGGCCAAGAGTTCAAGAACATGCCGCAAGTGACCGGGAAAGATGTGACGAAGCTAGAGAAGATCATCGATCGTTGTCAAAAAGATTTGGCGCCGCTCAAAGAGTTTATTTTGCCTGGAGGAGGAAAGGTATCGGGATTTTTGCATCAGGCGAGGACGGTGTGCCGCCGAGCAGAGCGGGTGTGTGTGCATCTTTCGCGTGAAGAACCGGTCGATGCGATGAATATCGCGTTTGTGAACCGTCTGAGCGATGCCTTGTTTGTGCTCGCACGCTGGGCTGCCAAGACCCAGGGAGAACCGGAATTTCTGTGGGAACGTGACGTGAAGAAGGCGGCTGGCTGATCGTATGAAGAAGGCGCACAAGGGGCGCTCGATGCTGATTCTCGTACTCGGCGGCGCCGCGTCTGGGAAAAGCCAGATGGCGCTTGATTTGGCCAGGGGACTGGCTCTGCCGCAGGCGGTGCCTGTGCCCGTCCGAAGGGGACAGACACCACGCGCGGACGCGGGGAAGGGTGTCAGTCCCCGTTTTGCCTTTGTGGCCACAGGCCAAGCGTTAGATCGTGAAATGAAAATACGGATCGAGCGGCATCAGGCTACGCGTTCTTCAGATTGGGAGACGGCAGAAGTCTCCACGGATCTGGCCGATTGGTTTAGCGGGAATAGCAAGAACTATCAGGTTGTTGTGCTCGATTGCCTCACGTTATGGTTGAGTAATTTGCAAGGGCAACATCTGCGAGACGTAGCTATCTTCAAAGCCACAACGGACCTGCTTCAGTCAATTCGGACCACGAGAGCCCGGGTCGTGATCGTCAGCAACGAATTGGGTCTGGGGCTGGTGCCTGCGACGAAACCTGTCCGAGCATTTCGTGATCTGGCTGGGCGGGTCAATCAACAGGTGGCAGCAGAAGCGGATGAAGTCTATCTGGCGATCAGCGGAATACCGTTACGATTGAAATAGAGGGAGCTCGAGGATGCAGTCTCACGATACCATCGACCGGATTCAACTGACCGACTTTCGCCTTCTGGCACAGGCGCAAGCGCGACTGGGTCGATTGACGAAACCGATCGGCAGCTTAGGCCGGCTCGAGGAGTTGGCCGCCCGTTACGTGATGATCACAGGCGAGATACATCCGAAAGTCCCGCGTGGAGCGGTCTTTACATTTGCCGCCGATCATGGAGTAACGGTAGAAGAGGTGAGCGCCTATCCTTCGGCAGTGACTCCTCAGATGGTTTTGAACTTTCTGCGTGGTGGCGCAGGCGTGAATGTGCTTGCGCGCCATGTCGGCATTGAGGTTCGCGTCGTGGACATCGGCGTGAATTTCGACTTTGAGACGGTTCCGGGCCTGATTCATAAGAAGGTCATGTCAGGTTCGAAGAATCTGATGGTGGAATCGGCGATGAGTGTTGCGCAGGCGGAGCAAGCATTAACAGTCGGGATTGAGTTGGCTACCGAAGCCGCGCAGCAGGGCATTGGCTTGATCGGAACCGGTGAGATGGGGATTGGTAACACGACCGCCAGTTCGGCGATAGCCGCTGTGATGACGGGCCGACCGGTCTCTGAGGTCACAGGACGGGGAACCGGGATCGACGACGTTGGTCTTGCCCGCAAGATCGATGTGATTCAGCGCGCGCTCGCTCTCCATCGGCTCGATTCGATGCATGCGATGGAGGTGCTCGCCAAAGTGGGCGGGTTGGAAATCGGTGGATTAGCTGGTTTGATGCTTGGCGCAGCGGCGGCTCGTGTTCCGGTCGTGCTGGACGGGTTTATCGCCGGAGCGGCGGCCTTGATTGCCGTGGGACTGCAACCGCACTGCAGAGAGTATCTCATTGCATCCCATCAGTCGGTCGAACGAGGTCATCAGGCAGTATTGAATCATCTTGGATTGAAGCCGCTCTTCGATCTCGATCTTCGTCTGGGCGAAGGTACCGGCGCCTGCCTTGGCATGAGTTTGGTCTTTGCCGCCATTAAGATCCTTACAGAGATGGCGACGTTTGACGAGGCAGGCGTATCAGAGCGTCACACGTGACCGCGCGGTTGCGAACGTTTCTGTTCGCCTGGCAGTTCCTGACGGCCATTCCACTCAGCCGTTCGACGCACGATGCCAAGCCGGAGGAGCTGGCGGCCTCCATGAGTTGGTATTCCTTCGTTGGCTGTATCCTTGGCCTGTTGCTGGCCTCAGCGGACCTGGTTCTCGCACGATTTTTCTCAAGCCAGGTCACTAGCTTGGCCTTGATGCTTCTCCTGATCGTGTTCACGCGCGGCCTTCACCAGGATGGTCTTGCCGATACGGTAGACGGTTTGGCCGGGGGACGGACTGCTCAGGCGCGCTTGGCGATCATGCGAGATTCACACATCGGTGCGATCGGCGCAACGGGATTATTTCTCGCTCTCGCCCTGCGGTTCGCAGGGCTCAATGCGCTGCCGGCGGGCGAGCATATCGCGTTGTTGATCGGTATGCCGGTGGTTGGCCGATGGGCCATGGTGATGGGGGCGTTCCGTGCGACCTATGCGCGGTCAGAGGGAGGGTTGGCCCAACCGTTTCTCGCGCATGTGTCCTGGTGGCATCTCGGTGTGGCGACTGTCACAGCCGGGCTTGTCTTGGCATTGTTGTTAGGGCCATGGCCGGCCTTGTGTTGTCTTGCTATCGGCACGGTTCTCGTCCGTCTTTCCACTGTCTGGTTCCACCGCAAGTTCGGCGGCGTCACAGGTGACTTACTGGGGACGACGAACGAAATTTCAGAGATTCTCTTTATCGTGATCGTACCCGTGGTGCTCTTCCGATGACCGGAGGCGAATTGGCAGTGGCATGTCTCTTGGACGCTGCGGTCGGAGATCCGCGTTGGCTTCCGCATCCGGTGCGTTGGATGGGGGCTCTCGTCGATCGGTACGACCGGCTGGTCTCTCGACTCCTCCTGTCTCCTGGAAAACAACGGATGGCGGGATTGCTGTTGGCGGTCGCCTTGCCGACGGGATCCTATGCGGCTGGGGTTTGGCTCATCTGGTTGGGTGACTCGCTTGATTCTCTCTGGGGAAGCGCGGTTGCTGTGTTATTGGCCTGGACTACGCTTGCGGCTCGCGATCTCATCGATCATGTCTTGGCTGTGCAACGGGCGCTGCAATCCCTCTCCTTGGAAGAAGCGCGAACGGCGGTCGCTCACATTGTCGGACGTGACACGAAGGAGATGAATGAATCTGATATCGTCCGCGCCACGGTAGAAACGATTGCAGAAAGTACGGCAGACGGCATCGTGGCGCCGTTATTCTATCTGGTGCTTGGAGGAGCTCCGTTGGCTCTTGCCTATAAGGCGGTCAGCACGTTGGACTCGATGGTTGGCCATTTGGATGATCGATACCGATGGTTTGGTTGGGCATCGGCCAGAGTGGACGATATCGCAAATTTCCTCCCATCTCGTATCACAGCCCTCTTGCTGGTTCTTTCAGCAGGAATCGTTTCTCGATCGTGGCCCGTGATGCAGCGCGCCTGGCAGATCTTGCTTCGTGATGGGACCCATCACCCAAGTCCTAACAGCGGACACCCGGAAGCTGCGATGGCCGGCGCGCTTGGCGTGCAGCTGGGAGGAATCAACCACTATGACGGTCTTCCGGTTGAACGCCCTTATCTTGGCGATCCTGTTCAGCTGCTGACCAGCGCGCACATTGGCCGAGCGCTCACGCTCATGATCTGGACAAGTCTTACAGGTGTTCTGTTGGGTGTAGGGTGGCTTCTCAGGTGAAGGGATGACGCAACCCATTCATGGAGGAAATGTGCACAGAGCCGCGCAGGCGCTACACATTCCCGTCGAACAGATCCTGGACTTTAGCGCGAGCATCAACCCGCTGGGTCCTCCATTAGGATTGTTCCGCGTCATTCGTTCAGCGCTGAAGCAGATCGTGCATTACCCGGACCCCGAATGTTGGCAACTGAGGCAACTATTGTCGCAACAGTGCCGAGTGGATCCAGACATGATCCTTGTCGGCAACGGTTCGACAGAATTGATTCATCTATTGCCACGCGCGCTTGAGATCAAGGCCGCGCTCATTATGGGGCCCACGTTCGAGGAGTATGCCCGCGCGCTGATGGACGCAGGGGGCACGGTTCAATACGTCCACGCGAGACAAGAGAGCCGTTTTCGCCCACCGGTGAAAGAGATTCTTCGGGAGCTTTCGGCCAAGCGAATGAGAATCGATGCCATCTTTTTGTGCAATCCCAACAATCCGACCGGTCAGGTGCTCAGCCAGTCGGCGTTGCGCGAGTTGGCTGACGTGATGGAACGACGACAGGGCTGGTTGATCGTCGACGAGGCCTTTATCGACTATTGTCAGACACAGTCGGTCATCTCGATGTTGAGAACGTATCCGCATCTCGTCGTGCTGCGCAGTCTGACGAAATTCTATGCCATGCCTGGATTGCGAATCGGCTATGTGGTGGGAGCGAGCAAGGTGATAGATCGGTTGAAGGATCGCCAGCCGCCTTGGTCAGTCAACTCTCTGGCCCAAGAAGTTTCTTGTGCGGTGCTGCGCGACCGTGCCTATGCTGTTGCAAGCTGTGCATTTATGGAGAAAGAGCGGTTGCGATTTATGAAAGGGTTGCGCGCGTTGCCTGGAGTTCGCGTCTATCCGTCAGCGGCGAGTTTTGTGTTGATTGAGCTTCCTGAGTGGTCCTCCGCCGACATGATGACTGATCAGCTGGCTTCCATGAGACTGCTTGTCCGAAACTGTTCGGCCATGCCTGGTCTCACTACTCAGATGATTCGCGTTGCAGTCAGAACCGTGAAAGAGAATCGACGATTGATGACAGTGCTTGGCGCCTGTTTGAGAAAGAGAGAGTGATGAGAGAACAAAACAGACGCGCGATGCAGACGGCATTTCGAATCAGGCAACAGACGCTTATTGTCGATCTGGGAGGCGTCAGATCAGTGCTCTCTTCTGCTCCCAGGGCCGGGGGGCTGGCGCGAGCCAGATATATCTTGAATCATCAAGTCGCAGCCAGCCCGATTGGGAGAGCTGATCGTGGGAGGGACGCTGGCGCGCGAGATGCCGATCCGGCCAGGGCGTTAAGCAAACTGGCTGCCGCACTCGGTATTCGCGACAAATTTGTCGGCCTTATGACGGCCGTCTCGATTGCGGACGTGGTGACGGTGCGAAAGTCTTATGCCGAGACGTGGGTTGAAGGGTTTGTCACCGTCGGGACGTCGAATGCTGTGCGAGCAGGGGAACCAGTGATACGCAATCAGCCCAAGGACCGCGGTACGTATCCTGGTACGATCAATGTGATTCTTGTAACCAACGCCCGTCTGTCCGTTTCGGCCATGGTTGGCATGGTGCAAGTGGCGACCGAAGCAAAGACAGCGGCCTTATTACATGCCAAGGTGAAGAGTTGGACCGGCCGTTCTGGGGCGACGGGAACAGGAACCGATGCAGTGGTGGTGGTGAGTGGAGATGGGCCGCCTCAGCGATATAGTGGAACCCATACGATTCTTGGTGAACTTGTCGGGCTAGTGGTTGGGATGTCCGTTACAGAGGGGCTTGCTCGCTACGCGCGTTGGTATGCGCGTCATACAGAAGAGAGACGTAGGAAGAAGCCATGACGGGATCTTGCCAGCCCACCACAGCCCTTGCCATTTTAGGAACTGGCTCGGATGTCGGGAAAAGCCTCATTGTGGCTGGACTTTGCCGGCTCTTGTCCCGCAAAGGTGTGAAGGTCGCACCGTTCAAAGCGCAGAACATGGCGCTGAATTCTTTTGTGACGCTCGATGGAGGGGAGATCGGCAGAGCGCAAGCATTGCAAGCACAGGCTTGCGGGATTGAGCCGACGGTGGACATGAATCCGATTCTATTAAAGCCCGAGTCTGATCTCCGCTCTCAGATCATTGTGAGAGGAAAGGTCTACGAGACGTTGAATGCCGCCACATACTTTGAGCGGAAAGAGACCCTGTTCAACATCGTTCGCGAATGCTATGGCCGAATCGCTCGCGCATATGAGTGTGTGGTGGTCGAAGGGGCTGGGAGTGCCGCGGAGATCAATCTTCGGGAGCGGGACATCGTGAACTGGCCTGTTGTCGAGTTAGCCGATGCGTCCGTGGTGCTGGTGGCGGATATCGATCGTGGCGGGGTTTTCGCGCAGATCATCGGGACGCTTGACCTACTGACACCGCATGAGCGCCGGCGCGTGCGCGGTGTGATCGTCAATAAGTTCCGTGGAGATCGTCGGCTGTTTGACGATGGCGTCCGCATGCTTGAAGCGCGCACAGGTCTTCCGGTCCTGGGGGTCGTTCCTTTTCTCCGTGGGCTTCGGCTGGACCAAGAAGACAGCCTCGATCTCGATCGCGCGCGATCGATTCAGTTTAGGCCGGATCTCACAAACGTGGCTGTGGTGTTGTTGCCTCGGATGAGCAACTTCACAGATTTCAATACGCTGGCAGCCGAGAAGGATGTTGCGCTTCGGTTTGCGGCCTCACCGGAGGAGCTTCGCGGCGCCGATGTGGTGATGCTTCCCGGGAGCAAGAATACGCTCGAAGACCTCGACTATCTTGTGACCGCTGGATTTCCGGCTGCCGTGGAATCGCATGTACATAAGGGAGGTGAGTTGGTCGGAATTTGCGGGGGATACCAGATGCTCGGGCGAGAAATCGCCGATCCCAAGGGTTTAGAGCGTGGAGGAACTTCAAGAGGGTTAGGGTTTCTGGATGTGAAGACGGAACTTGATGCGCCGAAGATCTGCCGGCAAGTTCATGCCAGATCGCTGCTTCAAGGCATGGAACACAACGTCCTAACCCATGGTTATGAAATCCACATGGGGCGCACCAATCGAGGGGCCGTCAACCCCTGTTTTCGCATCGAGACGTCTGAACTCTCAACAGGCATTGTGAGGGGTGACGAAGGCGCAGCAAGTGAGAATGGTCGCGTCTGGGGTAGCAGCATTCATGGCCTGTTCGATCAGGCGGCGTTCCGCCGAGGCTGGTTGAACCGCGCGCGCGCCTGGAAAGGGCTCGTACCCATTTCGCTTCATGAGTCTGAACTTGTTGCAATACAACTGAGTGCCGAGCTGGATCGCTGGGCTGACCACCTGGAAGCCTGTGTGAATATGGACGCAATCTATCCATTGTGTGAAGGTCGATGAAGACAGGCGCCGCTTCCGGCCTTCGCAGCCGAAGTGGCTAAGAAGGCGGAGTGGGAACTTCTTTACACATTCCGAAAAGCTAAGCAGCCTTCATTTTACCGCCGCCTTGTAGAGTTTTTTGCAGTCGGTTGATCGCCTCCGCCAGTTGACCGATTTCATCCTGCCGATTGATGTCGGATTAAGCCTAATATCGATCATTTTTTTACATTCTTGTGTCGGCACGTATGTTGACTGGAGTCCAGCAGAACATGTGTGCGTCGTGAAGGAGTACTCGTCCTGCCACAAACTGTATGACCAATGATGAACTCGGTAGGCAACGTCGAAATTGTTGATTCACTTGCCAATGACCAATAACGAGATACACTCAAGTGTACGTAGCGAGGTTTCAATCTAACGAGACACAATTCGCAGCGACAATGCTGACCTGACTCAAGACAAATGGCGATGCGCAGACACGTTCTCATGCTGGTAGCGGTGGGACTAGCGACGATCCCGTTAGTGTGGAATACCCCGGCGAGAGCGGGAAGCGAAGCTGAAATCGTGGCGGAGAACTTGATCGAACTGGTGAAGATCGGCCGGGTGGTAGTCGCGGAGCATCAAGATGCCATCAATGACGCGGCGAAGGCGGAGAAGGGCTTTACGGCGGATTTTTTGACCGACCAAGTTATACAACGGTTCAAGAAAAAGACCAAGATCGATCTTCGAATTCCCAATGCGGTTCCTCACGCCAACTTCTATCTTGCCTTGGTTGAAACAGAAAAAGAAGTGATCGGCGAGGCGCAGCCGGTCATCAATAAACAAGGAGTCGGGTTCAAGGGATTCTCGCATGCCGTGTTTGCCCGCCGCGTGGGCGAACGTTTCTATATGAAGACGGGGGTTCGTATGAAGCTGACAGGGTTCAGTGGGCGGGCCCTGAATAGCAAACCGGACGATTTCGAACAGGAAGTGCTACGGATGTTCAGCGATCTGCGCCATCCGAAAGGCCAGAGTTATGTTCGCGCCACCCTGCTTGATGGAAGACAGGTGTTGCGAATGATACACCCCGAATATGCTGCTCCCTCCTGTCTGAGTTGCCACGGTGAGCCTAAGGGCGAGCGAGATATCACGGGGATGAAGAAAGAGGGATGGAAGGAAGGGAGCTTTGCCGGGGCGATCAGCCTTGTACTTCCGCTGAGGTAAGAACATGAGAACACACGACCATGTGCATATTCGCACCAAGCTTTAAGGAGATTGCAAATGAGCAAAATCGTCATCGTGGATGATTCCTATGCCGAGATTCAACTGATCGAAAGCTGTTTGAAAGGGGCGAACCATACAGTCGTATCCTTTTCGAGCAGCGACAAGCTCGAAGAAAAGGTGGTCGTTGAAAAACCGGATCTGATCGTGCTGGACGTGGTGATGCCAGGCCGTAACGGCTTTCAAGCCTGCCGCGATCTCAAGGCCGATGACCGATGCAAACACATTCCGATTATTCTCTGCACATCCAAGGGCAATGAAAGCGATAAGTTTTGGGGGCAACAGCAAGGGGCGAACGGCTATATCGTCAAGCCATTTAAGGCTGAAGACTTGTTGGCTGCGGTCAAGAAGGCGATAGGCTAACGCTGATGGATTCGGCACGCGTAACAATTGCAGATCATGTCATGACTCTTCAGGGGACTTCTTCACTAGGATTCGATCAGACTCAGACGGCCAGTTCCTCGATGATGCGCGCCGCGATCGTTTCGTTGGGTGGAACGCAATTTATAATCGATCTGAAAAACGTGCGAGAGGTTTTTATCGTTGAATCCATCACTCCGGTACCTGGAATGCCCTCCGGCCTAGTGGGAGTCACGAATCTCCGCGGTACGGTGATTCCGTTACTCGACCTGAGACCGATGTTCGGTCTTCCCGCCGAGACGGCCTTGCGTCATGCCTTCGTGGCGCAACATGGAAATTGGCAGGTCGGTGTCCTGATTGATTCAGTTCCTGAAATTCGTACCATCGCCAAAGACGAATTATTGCCGGCGCCGGCCGGCGCCGGGGAAGGGGCGTTTTCCTTTGTGTCGACAGTCGTCAAGTTGGAGGATCGGCTCCAAGGCGTATTGGAAACATCGATGATGCTTTCACATTTTGAGAGAGTGAGCTGACAAGGGAACAAGCATACGTTTTACGCAATTCAAGGCACGATCTGAGAGAGGGAGGACGCGATGGCAAAGGTGACTAAGATTGTAAGTACAGGAGTACGGGGAGGGTTCGACGATCTCAAGACTCGGACAAAACTGATTTCAAGCTATGGCATCGTTAGCGTCATCATCATTGTCGTGGCGATCTCCGGCGTGTTGACGCTTCGCCAGTTAAGCGCCATGTCGCAAGAGGTCTACGTCCACTATACAGCCCCATTGGCGAACTTCGCGGAAATGAGCACCGCATTAACGCATCACCATCAGGTCCTGACCGGGATTGCCAGCGTCACAAATCACGATGATTTTGCGACCGAAGTTGCGCGGTTGCCATCGTTTCGCACGAAGACGAATAAGGCGATCAGCGACTATGGAAATGCCGAACTCCGTATCTCGCGATCGGGCCGTGACGAGGCAAAGGACTTGGCGTTGTTGAAGCCGGCTATCGACCAATACTTCCGTGCTGCCGATGGGGCTGTGAGCGCACTCGGCGATAGTTTCGGTAAGAATCTAGCGCCGGCGCAGGCTGAGCACATGCGAAATCTCGGGATCTTGGCATTGACAGTGAATTTGCAGCCAATATTCGAAAAGGTCATTGAACAGACTCGTAACCAAGTCTTGGACATGCACGATGTGGCAAAAGATCTCAACGAGGATGCGCAGACCGCTGGTTTCATTGGAACCCTTGTCCTCGTCCTCGGAGGACTCATCGCGGTGGTCCTCGGAGTCGCCATCGCGTATTGGGTTGTCC
>JAKDNQ010000504.1 GCA_030456405.1 Nitrospira sp. | reverse complement strand
GTGTCATGGTCGACGAGCGCAATCAGCTCCGCGCGGAAGTCCTCCTCAGCCGGCTGCGGCTGGCGGTGCGGGATGTTTCGTCGCAGCCCTAACCCGCATTATTCATGAAGGTTCTGCTGCAAGCGCGGATACACGACTACGACGGGCAGTCTCGCCGTTCAGCCCTTCGACATACTGCACGAGTATGCCTCAGGAATTCACGGCTCCGAGTGCCCGTCTCGCTTCGTGTCTGCACGCTTTCGCGACGAGCCTTCATGAATAATGCGGGCTAAGGAAACGCTAGCGTTGGGGCTTGGGGCTATGAGGATTGGACGGAGACTGAGTGGGGAGCCGTTCACCTGATCCTTGGAACCACCCGCCGATGAGGTTACCCTCTTCAAAGTACAGATAGCGGTGCTTCACGACCGCAGCATTTTCCCAATCTTCAAAAATCCATTCTTCGTGACGGATGCCCTCCTTGGTAAAGGTCGTGTTGATCGTTTGCGGCCCTCCCCAGGATTCTAATACCTGTTCTTTCGACATTCCGACCATGACACGATGTTCCGCGATGTGCTTCTGAAAATCAGGGTCTTTGAGTTGTGCGATGAGTGGCCAGATCACCATGATGAGAACGAAGAGACCAAGTCCGGCGTAGATGATAAGCCGAACCGGGCGCCTGCGGATGAAAGGGGTGGGTTCTTCTAGATCGGTTGGAACGGCGTTCATGGATTCTTGGGTTGCTGCGGTAGCGTGAGGCATGACGTGGCGCATCGTAGCAACGTGAATTGGAAAGAGTCAAGTAGAGCTGCTAGTTTCTCTTTATTAATCAGTGCGATATGGGAAGTGCGCTATACTGAATGAGTGCAACCGCCGTAGAGTTCAGGAGGGGCGCGATGAGTCCCGAATCGAGACACGGAATTAGCCAGAGGCGATTCATATTTACTGCATGGCTCTTGGCCGTCTGGTGGGGCCTTGTCATGCCATTGGCTTCAATGGAAGCGATGGCAACTACGATGTATTCCTATATCGATGAGCAAGGCACCCCTGTGATCACAGATAATTTCAATACGATTCCTGAACGATACCGCGCAAGAGTCAAAACAACTGAGCAGATGTCAACTGCTCCTCAGAAAACCTCAACGGCTGGCGCCATTCATGAACGTGTGTCGAATTTTGGAAGGCAGGTTCGAGATATGGTCTCCGGATCCGCCCCCAGCATCTCCGGGCTCTCTCCTTCACAGTCGCAGATTTTGACCTATGCGGGTCTTGCGGCGATAGTCCTGCTCGTTGCCATGACCGTGAGCAAAGGACAATTTATCCGCCTTATAGCTGTATGGTGTTTGGTCATGCTCGGTCTTGCCACGCCGGTGTTGCTGTACGTGTCGAATGATGGCCCCATGGATGTGATGAAGAACAAAGCTTCTCAGGTTGAGAAAAAGCACCAAGACCGTGTCCAGCAGATTCCGTAACCCCTCTCAGTGGCCACCAAACCAATCATGAATGTCGGCTAGTCCGCATACTTGGGGACAGGTATCTTTTTAGTCGTGGGTGGCTGAGGGGCGAGCTCGTGCTGGGAGAATTCTCGTGAGTAAGGGTTCATGATGGGATCATGAGTGTGCCGCTGACGTTGTTTCACGAGGTCGACACTTTGCGTGCTGATTTCCACACGATTGATCAGCGCCTTGGTCGTGAGGGGGTCCGGCAGGCCCTGCAAAGAAAATAGCTGATAGGCTAACGTCCACTCCAACTTGTCCTTGGATGCCTCTTTGACAATGAAACGAGCGTCCGGCGACGCAGCGCCTTGAAACAACAGTACCCAGATATTCGATCGGAATGAAGGAGAGGCCGGATCCTCCGACGGGCGGAATTCCGGGACAAGTGCGGGGATCTGAGCGAGGGAGACGGCGGGGGAGAATTCAATATCGACGAGACGTACGAATAACGTGCGATTCTCGCTTACATCGTTGGGATCGACGGTATAGCTGAACGAATATCGAACGTCGATGTTGTTCCGCGCAAAGGTATAGACATCCTCACCATTTTCCGGCGACACAAGCTTCCGAAAATACTTCTCCCAATCGGTGATGGCATAGTATGTAAAGACGCGCAGCGCGGACTTTCGATCACGCACCGCCTGCGGCATCCCCAATTTTTGATGGAGTTCAGCTTGTGTCAGTCCGAGGTAACCATCCTCAAAGTAGGGTGCAGCGAATACAACTGACGGCTCGACCCAGAGGCCGGCGGCCAAGAGGAGAAGCAGCAAGAATGTGAAGACAATCTGGATACAACGACGCAGGAGCACAGTTTCTCTCCGGCTGATGGCGGCATCGTATCGGCAGGG
>JAKDNQ010000503.1 GCA_030456405.1 Nitrospira sp. | reverse complement strand
TCTTGCGCCTCAGTCGTCTGAGCTCCGATGTGTGGCGTACAGATAAAGTTATCCAATGTCAACAACGGGTGATCCGCCTTCACCGGCTCTTCTTCAAATACATCGAAGGCGGCAGCCGCCACGCGCTTAGTTTTCAATGCCTCAAACAGATCGCCCTCATGAATAATCCCGCCGCGGGCGCAATTGACAATCATCACCCCTGGCTTCATCGTCGAGATCGATTGCGCATTGATGAGGCCCTTGGTCTCAGGCGTCAACGGCGTATGGACAGAGATGATATCGGCGCGTGTGAAGAGTTCATCCAGCGACATCATGGTGATGCCCATCTTCTGCGCGCGCTCCTCGGATAAGTAAGGATCATAGGCGACCACACTCATGCCGATTCCTTGCGCGAGCTTCGTGAGATGGCTGCCGATTTGCCCCGCGCCGACGATGCCGAGCACCTTGTTGTAGAGTTCGACGCCCATAAATTTGTCTTTTTCCCACTTGCCGGCTTTTACAGATGCGGTCGCTTGGGGAATACGACGGCTCATCGCCCAAATCATCGACATCGTATGCTCGGCCGTCGTGACGGTATTGCCGCCGGGCGTGTTCATCACGACGATCCCACGACGCGTTGCTGCCGGCGTATCGACATTATCCAGGCCCGACCCGGCCCGCCCGACGACTTTCAGCTTCTCGGCTGCCGCGATCAGCTCTTGCGTCACCTTGGTCCCTGACCTCACGATCAGCCCATCGGCGTCCTTAATCTCCTTGAATAATTCCTCTTTCGGCATCTTGGACTTCACAACCACTGTGAAGCCAGCCTGTTCCAACAACTCCACACCCTGCTTTGACAAACTATCGCTGATAAGAATCTTCATACCCATTGGACCTGCCCTATCGTAAGCGGTTCGACACGGACCCTATGCCATAAGAATTTCTTGTGCCTTCGCCACACCACTGCCAAGTTTCACAGGATGTCCCAGCCCTTTGAGCACCATCTCAACGGCTGCCACGGCCATGATGATATCGAAGCGATCCATGTAGCCCATGTGGGAGAGCCGGAAGATCTTCCCCTTCAAATGGTCTTGCCCACCAGCCGCCGTCATGCCGTATTGGACGCGAAGGTTCTTATAGATGGCTTGCCCGTCCACGCCTTCCGGGGCCAACACCGCCGTGAGCGCGTCGCTGGGTGATTCCTTTGGAAAAAGCGCGAGCCCTGCGCCCTGCATGCCTTCACGCATGGCCTTTGCCAGCTTGGCTTGGCGAGCGAATACTCCATCAAGCCCCTCTGTCCTCATCATCTTCAGCACTTCCTGCAAGCCGACAATGAGCGACACAGCCGGTGTATAGGCCGTCTGATTCTTCTGCTGATTCTCATGCTCTTTCTTAAAATTGAAGTAGAACGCCGTGTTCTTCGCTTTTTCCGCCAACTGCCAGGCTTTATCGCTCACACTCACAAAGGCAAGACCCGGCGGGAGCATCAGCGCTTTTTGCGACCCGGTAATCACGACATCGATCCCCCACTCATCGGTCTTGATGTCGAACACGCCGAGCGCGGTAATGGCATCCACCACAAGAATGGTCTCACTAAAGGGCTTCACGATCTCCGCAAGCGCCTTGACGTCGTGCGCTACGCCAGTAGATGTTTCGCTCGCCTGCACATATACAGCCTTGATCCCTGGATCTTTCTTTAGCGCATCGGCCACCGCCTGGGGATCGACAGCATATCCCCATTCCACCTTGATTTCCGTCGCCTGGGCGCCGAACGTCTTGCAGAGCTTGGTCCATCGCTCCCCGAACTTCCCCCCGTTAATGGTCAGCGCCTTGTCGCCAGGTGAGAGAAAGTTCGACACGGCGCCTTCCATGCCTCCGGTCCCGGAAGCGGCCAGCATGAGCACATTGTTTTTTGTTTGATAGAGCCACTTGAGTCCATCACGAACCTCAGCAAACACTTTGTCGAACTCGGGAGCGCGGTGATGGAACATCGGCCGTGCCATGGCCAGCAGCACTTCAGGAGGCACAGGTGTCGGACCCGGAGCCAGCAAATACCGTTTCAGCATCGACTGATCCTCCTAGCGGATAAACGTGAACGATCTGACGCGGGGAAGGTGGGACGATACCATTGCCTCTCAAAAGCTGTCAAGGCGAGGAGCCGCACAGACACATGTGTTTTCAGACTGTTGAGGCATGTCGATCCCCCGGGACTTTTCTCTACAATCATGAGCAACGACTGAAGCGGCTGCCTTCTGCTTCGCCGGCGGAGGAATGTCATTCCTTTGGCAATTCCTTGACACAAATACTGTCCGTCGATAGTCTAGCCTCACACAACATGACT
>JAKDNQ010000502.1 GCA_030456405.1 Nitrospira sp. | reverse complement strand
CCTATGAGGAAATGCTGGAAATGGCCAGTCTGGGCGCGAAAGTGCTGCAGAGCCGCTCCGTTGAATTTGCCGCGAAGTTCATTGTGCCGGTAGAAGTGAACTCCAGCTTCAATGAAGGAAAGGGGACGCTCGTGACGCGTGAAGATGAGGATATGGAGGCGGTCGCGGTGTCGGGAGTGACGGGCGATCGGAATCAGGCCAAGATCACGATTGTGGGCGTACCGGACAAACCGGGGATTGCGTCCAAACTCTTCGGGCCGGTGGCCAAAGCCAACATCAATGTCGACATGATCATACAGAATATGAGCCAGTCGGGCTTGACGGATATTTCCTTCACGATTCCACGGGTAGACGTCAAGAAGGCCTTGCCGCTGATTCAGGATGTGGCGAACGGTATCGAGGCCAAGTCGATTGCTGTGACCGAGGCGATCGCAAAGGTTTCGTTGGTGGGCGTCGGGATGCGTTCCCATTCAGGAGTTGCCGCCAAGATGTTTGAAGTGTTGTCACAGGAAGGCGTGAACATTCTCATGATCAGCACATCGGAGATTAAGATCTCTTGTGTCATCGATGAAAAGTACGTTGAGCTTGCGATGCGTTCGCTTCATTCCGCATTCGGACTGGATCAATCACCGGCAGGGGAGCGAATGGCGAAGTAGGTGACTCTCACGAGGTGAGCCTCGACAGATGTGTTCCGCCCCTGGTATCGTTTCCCCTATGGCTCGAACATCTTCACAATCACGATCCTCGCAACGCAAGCCGGCCGGCTCTACGTCGTCCACTGCGGCTCCATCGTCCGCTCGGCCGGCAACGCTGGAGATTTATGACACGACCTTACGGGACGGAGCCCAAGCTGAGGATGTGACTTTTTCGGCCGAAGACAAGGTTCGGGTTGCCCAACAGTTGGATGGGCTGGGCGTGCAATTCATCGAAGGTGGATGGCCAGGGGCGAATCCCAAAGACATCGAGTTCTTCCGGATGATCAAGACGGTGCCGTTGCAGTCGGCAACGATGGTGGCATTCGGGTCGACGAGAAAATCGAGCAACGTCGTGCAGAAGGATCCGAATATCCGGGCGTTGCTGGAGGCGGAGACGACGATCATCACGCTCTTCGGAAAAACCTGGTCGCTGCATGTCACCGATGCGCTCGGTATTTCGCTTGCGAAGAATCTTGAACTCATCAGTGATTCCGTAGCCCATCTCCGCTCGAAAGGCCGGAGGGTATTTTACGATGCCGAGCATTTCTTCGACGGATACAAGACCAATCCGGATTATGCGTTGGAGACCATTCGGCATGCCGTTGCGGCCGGGGCCGAGCGGGTGATTCTCTGCGACACCAACGGTGGATCGATGCCCTGGGAAATCAAAGAAATTTGCCAGATTGTTCGGCGAGAGTGTGCGGTGCCTTTGGGGATTCACGCTCACAACGATTGTGAAATGGCCGTTGCGAATTCGCTGGTGGCCATAGAAACCGGTGTGGTGCAAGTACAAGGGACGATTAACGGGATCGGCGAACGGTGCGGTAATGCCAATCTCTGTTCGATTATTCCCAATCTTGAACTGAAGATGAAGCGTCCGGCGTTAAGAGAGCGGTTGAGCCATCTCAAGCGGGTCTCAGGATTTGTTACCGAAATAGCGAACCTCATGCCCAATAAGCACCAGCCCTATGTGGGGGATTCAGCGTTCGCCCATAAGGGCGGGGTCCATATCCATGCGGTACTGAAGAATCCCGCGACCTATGAACATGTGATTCCAGGGTCGGTCGGCAACCGCCAGCGTGTGCTGGTATCGGACGCGGCGGGCCGGAGTGGGTTGCTGGAGAAGATTGAGGCCTATGGAATCAAATTGGACAAGAGCCACGCCAAGCTGCAGGAATTGATCGGCATGTTGAAGGAGCGTGAAAGCGAAGGGTACCAGTTCGAGGCGGCGGAAGGTTCCTTTGAGCTCCTCATGAGGAAAGCCATGGGAACGCATAGACCGGCGTTCCAACTCCTGGGATTTCGAGTGATTGTCGAGAAAAGACAAGACCATGGCGCTTCGTCGTCCGAGGCCACCGTGATGGTCAAGGTCGGTGGCGTGGTGGAGCATGCGGCAGCAGTCGGAGCCGGTCCAGTGAATGCGCTCGACCATGCATTGCGGAAAGCATTGGGAAAATTCTACCCCCAGCTCCGGGAAGTCAAACTGCTCGACTACAAAGTGCGCGTACTATCGGCCAATCGTGGGACAGAGTCCAAGGTCCGGGTGTTGATCGAGTCAGGCGACCATAAGGATAAATGGGGCACCGTCGGCGTGTCTGAGAACATCATGGAGGCGAGCTGGCAAGC
>JAKDNQ010000501.1 GCA_030456405.1 Nitrospira sp. | reverse complement strand
GTAGCGAGAATGCCGACAATCGATACGACGATCATTAACTCCAGCAGGGTGAAACCATGTGCGCCCTGTACTCCAGTCTTACCAATCTCGATACTTCGTGCCATCTAATGCCATGTCCTCGCTCTGAGTCATCACGTCGTACACATCATCTCCACACCAGCTCAATGCCTTCGGCGAATCTTTATAACATCGGAGTATCCAATCGGCCTTGCCGGTCATGGGATCGAGGGGAAGAGTCCTCAGATAGCGCTTCGTCGTCGTGCCCCTAACCATCGCCTCTTCACTTGTCAGCTTGATCTCCAACAGCTTATCCAACGACTTCGGATATCCGTACACACTCGTCACGTCTTTGCACGTGAGCTTATTTTTTATGCACGCCGCTCCCAATAAGAGGTCCCTATCGCGATTCCACTCCAGCTTAAAGGTGTCAATTGCGGCCCGCATGATCCTCAACTGCTGCCGCAGTTCTATTTCGTGAGTCCGTTTCGCCGACAGGCGGCCGAGCGGCATCGCGACAGAAGCGAGCACCATCACAATCGTCATCGTGATCAGGAGTTCCAAAAGGGTCACGCCTGACTCTTTCACCGCACCCTCACAATACCTTTTCCTTCTTGAAGTGGTGTCGTAGAGGATTCCGCGGCAGAATCCACCAACCCCACACGCACAGGAGACACACCGGGCGCCCGTGCGTAAAACGTGGCCGTAACGGTCCGTCCCCTTGTCTCTTTCGCTGAGGAAGCAATCTTGAAAGCCACCATTCCCACTTGCGTCACGGAGCTGTCGGACGTCTGCTCCCCCGCCCCTTCTGATTGGATGACTTCGCCATTCAAGAGCGTTCTAAATTTCAACACCTGCGGATCATAATGAAGGTGGAATATGCCTTCCGGCGTCGAGTGTGCCCGTACATCAGAAATGGCGATCGTTAATTCCTTTCCCACTTTGATCACCGACTCGGCCGGTCTAATCGAGGCAACCGACCCTGCGGAATCAATGGGGTTGAGTGACCCTGCAGCGGGTTTCCCTGCTCGTCCACCTTTTGCTGTCCCTCCCGGCGAGAGGTAGCCTGGGCCAGAAACCCCAGTGCCCGTCATGGAAATCTTCTTCCCTTTTGGGGCAAATATCGGACTCGTGGCATAGCTTGAATCCGTCCCGGACCAGAACACCTGCGTACCAAGCCCAGGAGGAGTGACACCCTGAATGATGTGCGGTGTGATCGTCAGGATTACCTCGGTGGTGACACGTTGGGTCTTAAAACCACTCAAGAGATTGCCGATGAACGGAAGATCACCGATCCACGGGATCGTCGTGCGAGTCTTACGGTCTTCTTCTTGGATCAGCCCACCCAATACAATCGTTTCCCCATCTCTCACATTGAGCATGGTTTCCGCCGAGCGATTACCGAATTTAAACTGGGTAATGGGAGGGGTGGCTTGGAGCGTCACTTGATCGCCCAGCCGAACGACTTCAATCTTCATCTTCAGGGAAAGTTCATTGCCCAGATGAATGGAAGGCTCAACGGTCAATTTGACGCCGGTGTCGCGGAATTCTATCGAAGTCACGGTCGAGGTCGTTGGAATTGCTCCCGTTGCCGCTTGACCCGGCAACACATTCGTGGTGGAAAGCAGGATCGGCTGCTTATCACCGATGTTAATCTCCGCCTTCTTGTTGTTGACCACGCGAATTTTCGGCGCAGCAAGAGTCTTGGCATCCGTAACCTGTTTAAAGAAATCAAGCTGAATGTTGGTTGGAAGCTTAAAGAGGTAGCTGTTCCCTCCGAGGTCGGCAAGCTGGCCTCGGGTAAATTGCGGCGCGATTGTTCCGGCAATCGTTCCCAAAAATCCAGGAGGGACAATCGCGCCTGCGATTTGTTTGGGGTACGTCAGACCATAGGTCTGATCGACTGTCCGATCGACCTCCAAGACCTCGACATCAAATAACACCTCGGAATCCTGCCGATCATTCGCTAAAATGATCTTTTCAGCCATCTCGAGTTTTTCCGGCTGGTCTCGAATAACGATCGTGTTCAATTGTTCGTTGGCATGCATCCGTTTAGAATCGAGCATGCTCTTCAGCAATGTCACCATGTCTTTCGCTTTGGCATTGGACAAATAGAATGTCCGAATCATCAGATCTTGATATTGTTCCTGTTTCTGTTTGGTATCAGGGCTGACGATCATCACGCCTGGAGAGACGGTCTGAGCGAAGAGGCTATTGCTGGTGAGAATGAGATTGAAGGCCTCTACGAACGGCGTATCCTGAATGCTGATGGTCACCGGGTCATTTCTGACATCCTTGTCGAAAATGAGGTTGATCCCTTGGGCCTTCCCAAT
>JAKDNQ010000128.1 GCA_030456405.1 Nitrospira sp. | reverse complement strand
GCCGGCATGTCGGGCGGCGTGGCGTTTGTGCTGAACGAATTCGATAAGTTTCAATCGCGCTGTAACTTCGGCATGGTGGAGTTGGAAAAGGTGAAGACGGCGGACGACAAGAAGACGCTGCATCAGATGATCACGTCGCACTTCATGCACACCGGCAGCCGGAATGCGAAGCGTATTCTCGACAGCTGGGAATCAATGTTGCCGAAGTTCGAGAAGGTCATGCCGGTGGACTATAAGCGCGTGTTAGAAGAACGGAAGAAGAAGGCAGCCGCGGCCAAGTAAGGAGTGAGGGGTAAAGGGTAAGGGGTAGAATAAGGAACTTGACCGGTCAGTAAAGATTCAGCACTGGAAACGAGATGGGCGATATCAAAGGTTTCATGAAATATGCCCGTGAGGGCCCCAAGCGGAAACCGGTCGAGCTGCGCGTGCTCGATTGGAAGGAGATGTATGAACCCATCTCCGAAGACAAGCTCAAGGCGCAGGGCGCCCGCTGCATGGACTGCGGTGTGCCATTCTGCCAGGGAAACACCGGCTGTCCAGTCGTCAACTTGATCCCCGACTGGAACGACCTCGTCTATCGTGGCCGCTGGAAAGACGCACTCAAGGCGCTTCATACGACGAACAACTTCCCTGAGTTTACCGGCAGGCTTTGCCCGGCGCCCTGTGAAGGGGCCTGCGTGCTCGGCATCAACGAAGACCCTGTGTCCATTCGCATCATCGAGTGGAACGTCATCGACCGCGGCTTCAGCGAGGGTTATGTCGAACCGATGCTGCCCGTCATCAACACAGGGAAGACCGTCGCCATTGTCGGATCGGGTCCGGCTGGTATGGCGGCGGCGCAGCAATTGGCGCGCGCGGGGCATCGCGTCACCCTCTTCGAGAAGTCCGATCGCATCGGTGGTCTGTTGCGCTACGGTATCCCCGATTTCAAAATGGAAAAGTGGGTCATCGATCGTCGGCTGGAGCAGATGAAAGCCGAGGGCATCGAGTTCAAAACCGGTGTGACGATTGGGAAAGACATCTCGGGTGAACAACTGCGAGCGCAGTTCGACGCGGTGGGGTTGACCATGGGCGCAGAGCAGGCCCGTGAGCTGCCGATTCCTGGCCGTGAACTCAAGGGCGTGCATCTGGCGATGGAATACCTGACTCAACAGAATAAGCGCACCGCCGGAATTTCCGTGACGGACGAGCCGATCACTGCCAAGGGAAAGCGCGTCGTCATCATCGGCGGCGGCGATACGGGCTCAGATTGTTTGGGGACGACGCACCGGCAGGGCTGTATCGAAGCGCATCAGTTTGAGTTGCTCCCGGAGCCGCCCCCGACCAGAGCCGATTCGACTCCTTGGCCGCTCTGGCCCATGCAACTCCGCACCTCGCACGCGCATGAAGAAGGTTGCGATAGGCAGTGGAGTATCTCGACCACGAAGTTCACCGGCCACAATGGCCAGGTGACGAAGCTTCACGGCAATCGGGTGAAGTTCGAGAACGGCAAGTTCGCGGCAATCCCAAACAGCGACTTCGAGATGGATACGGATCTGGTTCTACTCGCGATGGGTTTCACCGGCCCGGTCAAGCATGGTCTTCTGGACAGCCTCGGCGTGAAATACGATCAGCGTGGCGCGGTGTCGGTAAACGATCACTTCATGACCAACCTCGACGGCGTCTTTGCCGGTGGCGACACCAAACGCGGCGCCTCCCTCATCGTCTGGGCCATCGCCGAAGGGCGCAAGATGGCAGCGGGGATTGATCAATATTTGCACGCTGGAAGATCGGCAAAGTCGGCGTTGAAATGACGAAGAAAGAAGCGCAACATTTTGTGCTGAGATGGCGCCTTGCCAAAGCTATCGGATTGGTAGAGCGTGCTACATCGATGACGGAGAAGAAGACTCGATTGAAAGAATGTAATCGAATTGCTGCCGAGTTTGGCTTGGGTGTCAAACTTTATCTCTATAATCATTCTGAACAAGTCGGGCCAAGTCTACATTGGCGCCCTGTGTAACGCATCTAAAAATTCCTCTCAGACGGAATCTCTATCGCCAAACTTTCCAGTCGAACCTCTTAGCAGTTGGTGCACAATAGGAAGAGAGCTGCTAATCCGTGAGTAAACAATTACAATAGCGCCGTGTCGGTCTTCGAACCCATATTCCAAATATTGAATACTGCGGGAGTGCGCTATGTCGTGGTGGGCGGTCTCGCCACGGTGTTGCATGGATATGCCAGGTTGACTGCTGATGTCGATTTGGCTGTCGATCTCGCGCCTGAGGAAGCCACGAAAACGATTCAAGCCTTGGTGGCGAAGGGGTTTCGTCCTCAGGTACCGGTGTTGCCTGAAGAGTTTGCCAATCCCGCAGTGCGGGAAGTCTGGTTTCGAGAGAAGCACATGAGGGCTTTTTCACTCGTTGATCCGACCAATCCAATGCGGGTGGTAGACTTGTTGCTGAAACCGGAGGTTCCCTTTGAGGAATTGTTGGCTCGATCTCGGGAGGTCATGTTGAATAGGACAAAGATCAGAATTGCGTCGATCGACGACCTGATCGCCTTGAAACAGCAAGCCGGCAGGCCGCAAGATTTAGCGGATATTGAACAGCTGGAAACCATCCGACGGCAAAAAGGAGATCGCTGATATGGTCGATAAACCCGCAGTGTTCTCGGACGTGGCGCAACGACCGGACTGGAATGCTGCCGACCAAAATCTGCTCTCAGCCACGCTGTCTGCTACCCCAGCCCAACGTTTGGAATGGTTGGAGGAAGCACTTCGTATGGCCTACGCGAGCGGTGCATTGAAACCGAGAAGGCTGATCGGAAAAGAGGAATGGGAGGGGATGAGCTCATCGTTTCGCTCATAGTCTGAGCCATTGCTGAGGGCATGAAGCTGGTAGCGGGCATTGAAAAGTATCTTCTGGCCGCTCCGCTAAAGCTGGCAGTTTAAAAATCCTTCCAGCGTTATTCTCGATTTTTTATTCAAAGATCATAGATCTGCCTGGTTAATCCCTTGTACCCGCGGATGGGCGGTCTCAGAAGGATGGGAAGGATAGCCTGGCCGTCCTCCTGCTCGCGGAACGCGCACGATAAGAATGTGCTCGTTCGACGCGCGCAATCGAGGATCGACCAGGCTACCCTTGAAAATGAAATGGGGAAGGTGGAATAGCGGTGCTCGTTCGATGTGTGCAGTAAAGGGCAGACTTGGCCGCTCATCTAAAGATTGGAAGTACCTCGCTCCTTTGCAAAGGTCGCTCTGCCTCCGACACACATATTGAAGTCTGAAATAGTTCCAGACACCGTTCGAATCTTCGCAGACTGGTTAAGGTTGGGCAAACTGTGCGTCCCCGCCCGGTAGAAATAGGCTGCGGGTCAATAGGGAGATAGGCCGCGTGAATGGCAGTGTATTCTTGTGGGCGGGTATTGACACAGATCCTTAGAAATACGGATGATCTCTCAGCTTTTCAGTCACCAGAGTTCTGGCGCGGTCAGGGACAGGCTGCCTGTAGCCATATCCCTGCTGGTGCTCCCTTAATAGTTAGCCGTCTGTCACCCATGATCCTTCGACTGTTCTGCCAGAAGTGTGCGTACTACGCCGCAAAGGAGAAGCACCAGAAGGGCTCCTCACGAATCGCGATGGACGTGCCGATGCCGATGTCACGTCCATCGGATGATGGAAAGTACGAAGTTCATTGCGCTGCCGGGCATGTGAGCACGGTAACTGTAGACAACGTGAAGTTCGAGTTGCTATTTGAAATGGGGCTTGATGCTTCTACGGTTGACTCAGCACGACCAGATTTCGTAGGGGGGAACGGCGCTTTTCCGGATGGAAAACACCAGGATCGCCTCTACGATGGGCACCATTGATCTATGTTGTAATGGCAAACTCATCCTGCTGAGTCAACCGTAGAAGCATCTGGGGCTTAATGCTCTTGTCGATGGCTACCCAAGAGAAGCCGTTTCATCGTTCGCATCGGCACTCGAACGTTTCTATGAATTCTATTGGCATGTGGTATCGGCTTTCCATTCAATTCCCCAAGAGCAAGCAGACGCTGCTTGGAAAGCTGTGGCCAAGCAGTCCGAGCGGCAACTTGGGATGTTTATTACCGCTGGATTGCTACTGAAAAAGCAATGCCTGGCCCTCCTGAATCCAAATCAAGAGGTTAAGTTCCGCAACAACGTCATTCATGGGGGCTACATTCCTACTGCTGACGAAGCCACAGGCTTTGGCGATGTTGTAATGCAACTGATCAATGATTCATTGGCTGAGTTGCGGACTCTCGCACCCGAGGCACTAATGGCAACCTATGAGCGGCTATCTCCTGCCGAGAGGCAGGAACGCAAAGAATCGCCCGCTGAGATCGTTTGGAATGACGATGAGGACCAAACTGGAACCGTCAACATCCTTACTGCTGTCGATGTGCGCCACCCGGTGAAGGCAGAGGATGATTTGCGGCGCGGAGGCGTGACAGATCAGTTCAAGCGGCTTCTCCAGGATCGTGAGCCGCATCGTTTGACCATGCTAGATGAAGACGAACTAAGGGTGGAAATGAACAACAGATCGAAAGGGGGTCGTGCATAGCTGCGTGACGGCTAACCCATCATTCCACCGGACCTCCGGGAAAAGCCGCGCAGGCCGGTGAATTCAGCCGTTAGGCCGCTTCACGGACAGATGGGCAAAGACGATACGAACAAACGGTACCGTAGGGCGATCGACGACTTCGATCATGCCATCTCAGCGGCTACCGACGTATCGCAGGCTGCCGCTGGCCGTACCGTGCCTGATCCGGCCTGGTGGGCTTGTCTCTTGGACACGCTTCTTTGTGTAGCGGGTGTCAGCCTTCTTGCCCTCGCTCCAGGTAGCAAGTTCGCCGGGTCGCTTATCGACCATTACGACTTCAGCGCGGTCGCATCGATGACCCGCAATATTTGGGAGTGCTATTTCGTGTTCTTCTACCTCGGTGTTGATGCGACCGAGGGCGATGAGTGGTTGACACGACTTAATGTCTTGCAGCTTCACGACTGTTTATCGCGGTGGAAGATGTTTCACGAGTTAAACGCTGCCGACCCGCAGCTCCCTGGCTTTCTCGTGCAGGCTGATGAATTGCGCATCCGAATAGCTTCTCGGGCCCACTTCGCGAAGTTCCCCGAGCGGCGGCGGAAACATGTTCTGAAGGGCGAGAACGCTCTGCGGCTGTCTCAAGACGAGTTACTACAGAGGATGGGCGAGAACGTAGCTGTTTTCCGCGGAGTGTACCGTTTCCTCTCATTCCATGTTCACAGCTTGCCTGTAGCGTTTTATCGAATGGCCGAGGGGGAGCAAGGCAGGGGCATTGAGAGCGAATGGGAAAAAAGCAACATTGCAATGACCCTGGAGTTTGCGTTGGACCCCGTCCGTCGGGCGACGCGCGAAATGGGGTACCTGTTTCCGGACATCTCACCCGGAGGGATGGGCAATCGATGAGACGTCGTATCGCGCGGCCTAACATCGGCTTGCAGCAGACGGCGCGTAGAACGGTGTGGGAGAAAGCAAAGGTGGCTGCCACCTTTGCTTTCTCCCACGCACCTGCCCGAAAGCGGCTATGATATTCGAACGGTTCAGGATCTCTTGGGGCATCGCGACGTCAAAACGACGATGATCTACACGCATGTGCTCAACCGAGGGCCAGGGGGGTGTTCACCGTCCGCTGGATGGATTGTGAGCTTCCTCAAGGAGGTGGTGTTATGCGGATCCGCATAAGAACCCGTGATGAAGCTCCCCGAATAAGAAAATAAGGGGTCACATCTTGTTGTATGACATCGTCTTGGCGCAGGATAGGCAATGGCTCGTCCGCTGCACATTGAATTTCCTGGGGCGCTTTATTATTTCATGTTTGGCGCATCGATGACCTTCTCGTCCTTTCTCTAGCCCACAGTATTCGTGAGCGGTCTTGCTGCGATCGCGAATTCGGAAGTCGAAATCCAATGCGGCTATAGACCACAGGCGTGTCTGGCCGAGCGAGTCCTTGATTGACAGAGAGATTCATATTGGTATAATTTTTATACCAATGCTAAATTTCGAGTTTGATGCTTCGAAGAGCAAGGCCAACCGTGAAAAACATGGAATCGATTTTGTGGAGGCGCAACAACTGTGGGAGGATGAGGATCGGCTCGAAATCACAGCGAGAACAGAAGACGAACCCCGGTATGTTCTCATTGCGGCACTCGATCAGAAGCTATGGTCGGCCTTTTTCACCTATCGGAAGGGAAGCATTCGATTGATTTCAGTCCGAAGATCCAGAAAGGAAGAGAAGGGACTGTATTATGAAAGCGAAGAATCTCGATAAGATATTTGATGAAGGGCAGGACATTACACCTCATCTTGTCCTCTCGAATGCCCGCCGTCCTGGGCATGAACTGAGACGCGTGAACGTCGATTTTCCCAATTGGATCATCGAATCACTGGATGCTCAGGC
>JAKDNQ010000127.1 GCA_030456405.1 Nitrospira sp. | reverse complement strand
CGGCTTTGCCTTGCTGCGGCGTCAAAAGCCTATCGATGGCGTCCAGCGTCCGTTGCAAAGCGCCCTGGTTCTGTTCGACCACCTGACGAGCCGACCGGCCCATCCGCTCCCGTTCCTCGTCATTGGAGAATAGGGCGATGACGTGTTGTGTAAGCTCCTCCGCCTGGAGGACCCGACGGCCCCCTCCTGCTTGGATGAGGAGATCTGCAATCTCCGCACAGTGATCGGTATAGAGGCCGAACAACACCGGTTTCGCCCACTGAGCTGGTTCCAGCAAATTGTGTCCCCCGATCGGCACGAGTGTGCCTCCAACAAACGCCACCACCGCCTCCCGGTAGATCGCAGCCAATTCGCCTCGCGTATCGAGCACCAGCACACGGGGGTCAGTCGACCGTAATACACCGACCTGCCCCATGGTACTCCGCCGCTGCGCCGCGAGCCCACGCGCCCGAATCATCGTCTCCACTGACTCCGCGCGTTCAATATGCCGAGGAGCGATGAGCAAGACCGCTGAAGGATAGCGAGCCACGAGCGCCCGATAGCATTCCACAAGGATCTCTTCTTCACCAGGATGCGTACTCCCTGCCACAAACAGTCGCTCTGTATCTTGAAGCCCAAGATGAGCCCTGACCGTCCCACCCTCTATAACGTCCGGTATCGGCTGGTCGAACTTGATATTTCCTGTTCGCCTGACTCGCGAAGCCTCTGCTCCCAGCGCAACGATACGTTCGACATCCCGGTCCGACTGCATCAGGCAGAGACTGAGCGTCTGTAACATCGTCCGATAGAACGATCGCACGGGCGCCCATTGCTGTCGCGTGAAAGACCGGGTTGAGAGCCGGCCGTTCACGAGGGCAGCCGGCACTCCGCGCCGACGCAGATGCGACAAAAGATTCGGCCAGAGTTCGGTCTCGACAAACAAATACAGGCGGGGTTGCAGTCGTTCTATGAAACGGGAAACGACCCAGGGGAAATCGAGCGGCGCGTAACAGTGGTCTGCCACACCGGCCAGCCGTTGCTCCACCGCTTCACGTCCAGTCTCAGTGACCGTCGATACCACCAGGCGGTACGACGGGTGCCGGCGATGTAGCTCGTTGACAAGCGGCGTGACCGCCACCACTTCACCGAGAGAAACAGCGTGAATCCAAATGACTGGTTGGGCTGGTTCATCTTGTCTGTCTGGTCTATCCGGTCTATCTGGTCTGTCTTGTCGACCAGATAGACTAGACAGACCAGATAGACTAGATAGACAATCTTTTAGTCCGAGCCTTTGCGGCAATCCACGACGACACCGTGGCTTGGACAACAAGACCGCCACGATAAGCGGCGACACAGCCAACAACACCGTATTGTAAAAGAAACGCCACATATGAGCTGTCAGCGGTCAGCCATCAGCAGTCAGCATACTCTTCTTCCAGAGCTGAAAGCTGACAGCTGATGGCTAGGTCTTGCAAGCCTCTTCCGCTTGATTCGTCAGCCGATTCAAGACCGACTCCAGCTCCTGGCACGCCGCTGCCGCCACCTGTTCATCTGCTTCCCGTGAAACCCAGATGGGAGCGCCCCAGAGATAGAGTCCCCGGGACCCTGGATACGGGACCATGAATCGATCCCAACTCGCAAAGAGTTTTTTTTTGAGCAGCTAAAGGCCACCGGCACAATCGGAAGCCCGGTCGCTTTGGCCAGCTGAATCACCCCGAGTTTCGCAACCTGACGAGGCCCCTTGGGTCCATCGGGAGTGACGACAAGATCGGCGCCGGATCGCCCCAGGCGAATCAATTCTCGTAGCGCAAGCGCCCCTCCCCGCGTGCTCGATCCACGAACCGCCCGATGCCCGAATCGAGAAATGATGCGCGCGATGATCTCACCGTCCTGATGCTGACTGATCAACACATTGGCCCCTGATCCGCGATAGCCTGTCGGAATCATCAGTTGCTGCGCGTGCCAAAATGCAAGGATGATATGCCGGCCCTCACGATACAACGCATCCACCTGCTCATGGCCCTGCGAATCCATCCGCATCGACCGGCCCAGCCCGCGAATCACCGCGGCTCCAATTGGAGGGAGGACAGAGAGCTTCAGCCAATTCTCCACCCGCTTCATCGCGGGGTTACGCATCGGGAATATCCTGGAACTGCATCGCATGGAGCCGCTTATACTGTCCATCACGGCGCAGCAGTTCGTCGTGTGTCCCCACTTCGACAATCGAGCCTCGAGCCAGGACCATGATCCGATCGGCCTGTTGAATCGTCGACAACCGATGGGCAATGACGACAGTCGTTCGACCCTTCATCAAATTGACAAGAGCCAGCTGGACGACCCGTTCAGACTCGGTGTCCAACGCCGACGTTGCTTCGTCGAGGATGAGCAAGGGAGGATCGCGTAAGATCGCGCGGGCAATGGCCAGGCGCTGCCGTTCCCCGCCGGAGAGTTTCACCCCTTTTTCTCCAACGACTGTCTGGTACCCTTCAGGAAGACGTTCGACAAAATCATGGGCATAGGCTAATCGCGCCGCCTGAATGATCTCTTCATCGGTTGCGTCTTCCCGGCCAAAGGCGATGTTGTTACGAACGCTGTCGTCGAACAAGACGACGTCTTGTGACACCATCCCAATCTGCGATCGGATCGAACGAAGGGTGTATGATTGAATATCGATCCCGTCGATGAGAATACGACCGGCCGTCGGTTCGTAAAAGCGCGGAATCAAGTTGACGAGCGTCGTCTTTCCGCTGCCGCTGCTGCCCACGAGGGCCACCATTTCTCCGGCGCGAATCCTCAAGTTGATGTCGTTGAGCGCCGGCACCGATTGGCTCTCGTAATGAAACGTCACATCGTCGAACGTCACCGACTGCGCAATCCGCGGCAACTCTAACCGGCCCTTCTCCGCCTCGTGCTCGGTCTTGATGTCCAACACGCCGAAGACCCGTTCCGCCGCTGCCAGCGCCTGTTGAATCGCATTATTGGAGCCGGCCAGTTTGCGAATCGGCGTATAGGCCATGAACATCGCGGTCAGAAATGAGAAAAACTCTCCCGGCGTCATCGAGCCGTTGATCACGAGGAAACCGCCATACCAAATAATCGCTGCGACTCCCACGACACCGATCACTTCCATATGCGACGACCCGAGGGAGGAGACCTGAATCGCCTTCATCGTCGTACTGAGAAACGAGCGGTTGCTCTGTTGAAATCGCGCCGCCTCCGACTCTTCGCGCCCATAGGCCTTCACCATGCGAATGCCGGACAACGTTTCTTGTAGCGTGGAGGCCATATCCCCCATCCGCTCCTGGCCGCTGGCCGCCAAGGCCCGCAGCCGCTTCCCCATCCGCACCATCGTGAACACGGCCAAGGGAATGACGATCACCGAGAGGCTCCCCAACCGCCAATTCTGATAAAAGATCACGCCCATCATGGCCAAGAAGGTGAGTCCTTGCTGAAACAAATCTTTCAACACTCCCGCCACCGCATTGGCCATCAACGAAACGTCGTTCACAACGCGGGACACCAATCGTCCCGAGGTATTCTGATCGTGGTAGGGAATAGGCAGCCGAATGAGCTTGCCGAACAGTTCTTGTCGAATGTCGGTGATCACCTGATTTCCGACATAGTTCATGAGATAGTTTTGTCCATAGTTGAAGACGCTCTTGAGCACCGCCACCGCGAAGAGCGCGAGCGGAAGGACGAGCAGGAGGCTTTCGTTCTTGTTAATGAAAATCTCATCGAGAACCGGTTTGACGAGCCAGGCATAGGCGCCAGAGAAGGCCGCCACCAACCCTGAACAGGCAAACGCGGCGCCCAACCGAACCCGATAGGGCTTCAGATAGCGGACCAATCGTATCAGACGATCTAGAGTCGACATTCTGCCAATACCACTTGAGCCGCTCGATGCGACGCACCCGGCTCTCCCAACGATTGCCGAACCTGTCGAAGACCTTCCTTCATCTCATTATACGCCGACAGATTGCGCAAGAGGCGCAAGACTTCCTGACAAAGCCGCTCCTCCGTCGCCTCGTCCTGAATCAGCTCCGGCACGATCGATTGGCCGGCTACCAAATTCACAAGCCCGATCCATTTCACATTGATCAGCCAACGAGCCAGCCGATAGGTCAACGGCGACGTCTTGTACAGCAACACCATAGGTGTTCCCACCACCGCCGCCTGTAAGGTCGCGGTCCCCGACGCGATGAATAACACATCGGACAGGGCCATCACCTCACTGGCTCGATCGTGCGCGACCTGGACCGGCACAGGGCTGTGCTGCAACAGGGCCTGGATCAGATTATCGTCAATTGAGGAAGCCTGCGCCAGAATAAACTGCGTTCCCGGTTCAGCCACGACCAATTGAGCCGCTGCCTTGAGAAGCACCGGCAAGAGCATTTCAACCTCGCTCTTTCGACTTCCCGGTAACAATCCAACGACGCGAGTGGATTCCTCAAAACCGAACTCCTTCCGAAGCTCCGCACGATCGTACTGCGGCGCGACCTCATCAAGCAGTGGATGGCCCACGAATGTGCACCGAACTCCCGCCCGGCGGTAGAGTTCAGACTCGAACGGGAGAATCACCACAACATGATCGACCCGGCGTTGAATCCACTTCATGCGCCCTGGCCGCCAGGCCCACACTTGCGGGGCGATATAGTAGAGCACACGCCGGCCGGCGGCTTTGGACACCCTGGCAAAATGAAAATTCAGCCCCGGATTGTCGATCAGCACGACAAGATCCCAGGCCTCTGCCTTCAGCACCCTCCGAATCGCGCGCACTCGCTGGACCATCGCTCGGATAGCGGACAGCCCGATCAATCCCATGACATCCAACTGCGGAACACCAGGCACAAGGCTGACTCCGGCAGCCCGCATCCCAGCCCCACCAATGCCGACCAGTTGAGCCGTCGGGTCGAGCGCCATGATCGCTTTGGCCAAATGAGCCCCGTGGAGATCACCTGAAGCTTCGCCTGTCACGATCAGAATTCGCATGACCTCTTATGAAAGGAGCTCGGGTGGAAGAGCCCACGTCTTTATCCTGCCGTCCTATCTCTCGTGATTCCGTTACTCCCTGAGACCTCCACTCACTCTTTATCCCCTGCGATCCCCTCCTTCATGGCGAACCGCAAAAGTTTCGATAGCTTGCAAGACTTGATGCGCGAGACCCACTGCCGCCGCGCCATCCTCACCCGATACCATGGGCCTGGCGCCCGCGCCGACGGCGTGAAGAAACGATTCAAGCTGGAGCTTCAGCGGTTCTTCGTCTCCACCCTGCAGCTCCTCAACCTCGACGGTCGGCCGCTCCCCTGCCTTGACGTTGCGCCGGCAAATCATCCCTTGCCTGGTCTGTAAATCGATCGACAGATAATTATCTCGCTGGAAAAGACGCAACCGGCGCATTGTATTCGTCGACACGCGGCTGGAGGTCAGGTTCGCGACGCAGCCGCTCTGAAACTGAATGCGGGCATTGGCGATATCGATCGAGGGAGACAACACCGCCACACCCGCAGCTCGCACCTCCTCAACGGGGCCGGGATTCAGCGACAACACGAGGTCCAGATCGTGAATCATCAAGTCCAACACCACATCCACGTCTGTCCCCCGTTCACTGAAACTGCTGAGACGATGACATTCGATAAACACGGGTTGCCCGATGTGGGCACGCATCAGCGCCATGACCGGATTGAACCGTTCACTGTGTCCCACTTGCAAACAACAGCCTCGCTGCTTAGCCAATTGCACCAACTCCTCCGCCTCTCCGACTGTGACAGCAATCGGCTTTTCGACTAGAACATGTTTCCCTGCATTCAGACAGGCTTGCGCGACAGTATAATGGCCTGACGTGGGCACCGCCACACTGAGGACATCGACCTGTGACAACAATTCATCGACCGTACGAAAGACGCGCGCGCCGTGCCGATCTGCGACCATCTGCGCGCGCTCGATCGATTTATCAACCACACCGATGAGCTGAGATCCGGATAACGAAGCATAGAGACGCGCATGGTGCTGCCCGAGGTGTCCGACGCCGATGACGCCGGCACGGATCGGCTTCATCGGACACACCGAAGACCAGTGCGCTTCTTTGTCGGAAACTCATCACGCATCACTTTTCACCCATCACTCCTGCTTGATCCCAACGATAGCGATACGGGCAGACCGGGCCTTGTCCAACATGATCTCACGATCCAACAAGACCGTCCGACCGGCCTCGATCGCCAAGACGGAAGCCTTGACCGAGGCCATAACCTCAATGGTTCGAGGCCCCACGGCCGGGAGATCGAACCGCAAATCCTGCTGCGGCTTCGATCGTTTGACCACAACCGCGCCGTCTTTGGCCAAATCGCCGCCGCGCTTAATGGCTCCGTCAGTCCCCTCGACGGCCTCGACCGCCACAACCACGCGATCCTTGATCACCACACATTGTCCGATATCGAGACGACCGATGTCATGGGCCAC
>JAKDNQ010000500.1 GCA_030456405.1 Nitrospira sp. | reverse complement strand
TCCAGCGCCTCAAGATTCGGGCAATCGACGGCATGAATCGTCAGCCCACGGCCTCGAGTAATATAGCCAAGGATACGGTCGCCGGGCACGGGATGACAACAGCGCGACAGCTGCATCAGCAGATCTCGAGACCCTTTGACCTGTACGCCGGCGCCATCGCTCTTCCCACTGACCGCTTTACGCGCGGCGGGACGTGCCTGAGCCGGCGCTGGAGTCTGCGTTCCCGATGATGAAACCGTGAGTTTATCGATGACCTGCGACGTTGCCACACGGCCAAACCCAACTGCCGCAGCCAATTCATCGGTACTATCGAATCCTGACTGGCGAGCGGCTTCTAACAGCTCCGCCGATTTGAACATCCGGGCCGGCGCCATCCCCTGACGGCGGAACTCCGACTCCAGCAAGCGACGGCCGATCTCGATACTTCGCTTCTGCTCTTCGAGCTTGATCCAGTGTTTGATCTTGGTCTTTGCGCGTGAGGTACGGACAAACTTCAGCCAGTCTTTGTGTGGTGTTTGCGTGGAAGACGTCAGGATTTCAACCGTATCTCCACTCGTCAGCTGATGCTTGAGCGGCACAATCTTCCCGTCTACCTTGGCCCCAACACAATGGTCTCCCACCTGGGTATGAATCGCGAAGGCAAAATCGACGGGTGTCGAACCTCTCGGCAGCTCTTTCACAATCCCCTTGGGCGTGAACACATAGACCACATCGTGGAAGAGGTCAAGCTTCACCGAGTCCATGAACTGCCGGTTGTCCGTCAGGTCTTCATGCCATTCGACGAACTGGTGAAGCCAGCCGAAGGCCTTGCTGTCACGATCTGCGATCTGTCCTTGGTCTTTATACTTCCAATGCGCGGCAATGCCGTGCTCAGCGATACGATGCATCTCTTCCGTGCGGATTTGGAATTCGACATGTTCCCCCTTCGGGCCCACCACCGTCGTATGCAGAGACTGATAGAGATTGGACTTTGGAATCGCAATGTAGTCCTTGAAGCGCCCGGGCACGGGCCGCCAGGCTGAGTGAATCACCCCGAGAACGGCGTAACAGTTCATCTTGGTATCGGTCACGATTCGTAGCGCAGTCAGGTCATAGACCTCTTCGAATGTAATCGACTGCTTATTCATCTTTTGGTAAATGCCGTAGAGGTGTTTGGGCCGGCCATAGACCTGTCCCGCCAATCCGTTCTCACGTATGGCCGTCTTCACGAGTTGGCTGACTTCATCGATGTACTGCTGCCGGTCCTCGTCCCGTTTCGCCACACGGACACGCAATGTCTCATAGACCTCCGACTTGAGGTGTTTGAGACACAAGTCCTCCAACTCATTCTTGATCCACCCGATTCCGAGTCGGTTTGCCAACGGCGCATAGATCTCCAACGTCTCCTGAGCGATCTCCTGCCGCTTGGCCGGTCGGAGATGCTCCAAGGTGCGCATGTTATGCAGCCGGTCGGCAAGCTTGATGAGGACGACCCGGATATCATCCACCATCGACAGCACCATCTTGCGGAAATTCTCCGCCTGTTTTTCTTCATAGCTCCGAAACGTGATCTTGCCGATCTTGGTCACCCCATCGACCAAATGCACGACGTCCTTCCCGAACTCTCTTTCGAGTTCGTCAGGCGTGGCAACCGTATCTTCCAGGGTGTCGTGCAGCAGCGCTGCGACGATGGTGACGGCATCAGCCTTGAGCGAGGTCAGGACTCCGGCGACGGCGATGGGATGTTGGATGTAGGGCTCTCCGGACAGACGAAGTTGCCCCACATGCGCCTTCGCAGAAAACTCGTGGGCCTTGCGAACGAGGGCAAGGTCGGCATCGGCAGCATAGCTTCTGATCCGATCCAGCAGCTGGTCGAGATCTGTGACGGTTTGATATACCATGCCGCACTCACGTAGTTACTCACTCACACTCGCTCGGACATCGCGAATCCGAAGCTGAATTCGGTCACGGCCGTTCCAGTGGTTCAGTTCCGGCGTGAAGGCCAGGTCAACCGGGGCGCGTGACGGAATGCCGTGCTCCAGCAGCGACTTCATGCCGAATCCAATACTATCGAACGGCAGCGATGCCCCTTGCCGCACGGTCATTTTCAGATGCTTCTCGCCGACCGTGCGCGAATCCATGACTTCGAGACGAGTCACCGCAAACGTGGGTTCTGGATTGCCCTTGCCGAACGGATGCAGCGAGCCGATCTCCTGGATCAACTGCAGATTCACTTCGTCCAGACGCACTTCGGCATCGACATTCAGCGTCGGAACCTTGCCGCCATCATGGGTCCACCCGGCCACCACTTCTGAGAATCTGGCGCGAAACTCGTCGATCCGAGACTCGCGAATCGTCACACCTGCGGCACT
>JAKDNQ010000026.1 GCA_030456405.1 Nitrospira sp. | reverse complement strand
ATAGGCCTGCGCGAAGAGCGCTTCGACCAGTGCGCCTTGGGGGTCGTCTTCGGTACGAAGGCGTCGTTCTTCCTTCACGACTTCTCGTTCTGTCGTCAATTCAGGTCTGTCGAGCACGAGTCCTTGCATGCGATCAGCTTCAAGTTCCAGTGCCAGATCGACGCGGTCTGCCGCAAGATTTTCGAAGTACGCGGTGAAATCTTGGCTTGTGAACGCGTTGTCCGTCCCCCCGTTCTTGCGTATCAGTCTGGAAAATTCACCTTTTGGGTATTTGGCGGTGCCTTTGAACATCATATGTTCCAGCATGTGGGAGAGGCCTGCGCGGCCCATCACTTCGTTGCGTGAACCAACTTTGTACCAGACCTGGACGGTCGCAACCGGAGCTTTGGGGACTTCGACCAAGAGGACTTTCATCCCGTTGGAGAGGATAAACTCGTGAGGTTCCCCTGCAAAAGCAGGCGATGTGAAGAAGAAGACAAAACTGCCGGCAGCAGCCAACCATGATAATCGCATGACGGATTGAAAATACAGCCAGATCATGTTTGGGCGGTGCGCACGCTGTATGCTAGCAACGGGGTTCGATTTGTGTCAAGGCATGTGCTGTGTATTTGGGGGAGAGGTTCCCTAATTGGCCGCAGGCGCCAAGGACGTCGCATCCTCGGCTTTTGCGCACGAACACGTCGAGGCCTGCCTGTCGCAGGATGGTTTGAAAGGCTGAAATATCGCGTTCAGAAGGGCGGCGGAAGGGACTTCCGGGAAATTCATTGAACGGGATTACATTGATTTTGCATGCGATCCCCCGCACGAGTTTAGTGAGGCGGCGAGCGTCGTCGCCATGATCGTTCACCCCGGCAAGCAAGACGTACTCAAACGTGAGTCGTCGGGTTGGCGCTAAGGGATAACGGCGACAGGCGGCGAGCAACGTTCTAAGCGAGGCGATCCCATTGGCGGCCGGCATCAGGCGGGCGCGCTGGTCGTCCGTTGTGGCATTCAGCGAAATGGCGAGGTTGACACCGAGTGGTGCGATATCTTTCAATCGCGAGGCAAGGCCGGCAGTGGAGACCGTCATGCGTCTCGGCGACCATCCGAGCCCCCACGGTTTGTTCGTGAGTCGCCGGATGGCCTCTGACAAGGCCTCCAAATTGGCCAAAGGCTCTCCCATTCCCATAAAGACGAGGTTGGTAATCCGCTCATCAGGGTCGAGATGATCTTGGGCTGTCAGCACTTGCTCCATGATTTCATGTGGCTTCAAGTTGCGCTTCAATCCCATCGTGCCGGTCAGGCAGAATCCACAATCCAGGGTACAGCCGACCTGCGTTGACACACAGAGGGTTAACCGGTCTTCATCGGGAATCAGCACGGTTTCGACGGTGAGCCCATCGCTGAGCGAGAGGACGAGTTTTCTCGTGTGATCAATCGAACGGAAGACGGTGCACCCTGCGGCGCGCTGAATCGTGGCATGTGAAGCCATGGCGATTCGCTCCGATTGGCCAAGGTCTGTCATCTGGTTGATGTCTGTGGCTCGACGTTGATAGAGCCAGCGCAAAATCTGGCCGGTTCGGTAGCTGGGCCATCCGAATCGATGCACAAGACGGCCCAGCCCTTCTTCATCAAGGGCCAGGAGGTTTGTGAAAGCGGAGGCCGATGGGAGTGTGTCGTTGTTGTGCCGCACGAGCGCAGCCTACCACAGCCTCAAAAAGTGGAACAAGGCTTTGCTAGTGTGGTGTCTCAATCACGGCTTTACAATGCTTGATCTTCTTCAGAATGTCGTCAACGGTTTGGGTCCACACGAACGGCTTGGGGTTCTTGTTATTGAGCCGAATGAACTCGTCGATCGCCTTGACCAGTTCCGGTACACTCCTAAAGACGCCGCGTCGAATCCGCTTACGCGTGATTTCCCCGAACCATCGTTCAACCAGGTTCAGCCACGAGGCACTCGTTGGGGTAAAGTGCAGATGAAATCGTGGATGTTTCGCCAGCCACGTCTTGACATTGGGGTGGGTGTGCGTCCCGTAATTGTCCAGGATCAAGTGGAGGGCCTGCCCGGGCGACGTGTCTCGGTCGATGGTGCGCAGGAACTTCAGAAACTCCTCGTGGCGATGCCGCGGATAACAGGTGCCGATCACCGTGCCGTCGAGCACATTGAGCGCCGCGAACAGGCAGGTGGTGCCGTGGCGCTTGTAGTCGTGCGTCATGGTGCCGCATCGCCCCTTCTTCATCGGCAAACCCGGTTGGGTTCGGTCCAGCGCTTGGACCTGCGATTTTTCATCCACGCACAACACCACCGCCTTGTCCGGAGGGTTGAGGTAGACGCCCACCACATCCGTCAGCTTCTCCATAAACCGCGTGTCCTTCGACAGCTTGAACGTTTCGATCCGGTGCGGTTGCAAGCCGTGTGCGTCCCAGATCCGCGCCACGCTGGCATGGCTGACCCCCTGGGCGTGCGCCAGGGTTCGCGTGCTCCAGTGAGTCGCGTCGGGCGGCGTCGTGTGCAGGGTGGCCTCCACGATGGCTCGGACTTTTCGGGGCGACAGGCGGTGGGCACAGGGCCCATGCGGGGCATCCTCGGCCAGACCCGACGGTCCTGCTTTGTTAAACCGGTTCCGCCACAGCAGCACGGTAGGACGCGAAGTCTCCAAGCGATGGGCAATCGCGTTATTGGAAAGTCCCTCGGCCGCCAGCAGGCAGATCCGCGACCGCAGCACAACCCGTTGGGGACTGGTCTTCGCCCGCATCCACGCCTCCAACGTCTGCTTCTGTTCTCCCGTCATCGGCAACGCGGCGGTTGGTTTCCACATAATCACAGACGATATCAGAACCAACCAGTATTGTAAAGATATCACTGATACACTACACTAGTAAGAAGGGAGGCACACTGTTATATATGTACAGGTCAAGAGGGAGACGAACGGTGCGCGACACTCGACATCAACAGACCAGCCGACTCATGCTTCGTGTTCTGTCTGTTGGTTTCTGTTGGGTTGTCTTGTTCTCCGGCAACGCGTTCGCCGATTCCCCCTCTTCGCCCAACTCGAGTGGCAACGATGTGTGTGAGAGGGCGGAAGATTGCTTTCAGGCTGCAGCATTGCCGAAGGAGCGGCTCGGGAAGACATTCAATAAGGACCAAGTGGTGTTGCTCAAGCTCGATCGGCTGCAACGTCTGATGGAGCGATTCCCTGCCACAGTCTGGGCCAAACGTGCCGGGTTACTGTCCGGCGTGTTGTCCCTCGAACGAAATCCTGCCGTGGCGGTCCAATTTCTTCGCGCGGCACAGCAAGACTTTCCGATCTTGGATGACTATATCCGACTTTGGATAGGGGAAGCGTTGTTGAACCTTGGCGACCCCAAGCAGGCGGCAGGCATGTTCGAAAGCATTCGGCAAGCGGTGCCTGACTCTTACTTATTGACGAAGTCTGCGTATCGAGCAGGGGAAGCGTGGTATCAGGCATCGAGCTGTTCTGAAGCGACAGCATGGTTTGTCAAAGCGGTGGAGTCGAACGATAAGGAGCCGGAGACTTCCTTGGCGCTTCTTCGACGGGGCGCGTGCCAACTGCGGGATAACAACGTACGGGAAGGCCGTGAAACGTTGATGCGGCTTTGGGTTCGGTTTCCATACAGTACGGAAGCAAAAGAAGCAGAAGCGTTATTGGCTTCGAATCTTGGTGGGGAGCCGTGGGTGGTTCAGTCGGGTGAACGGCTTGCCCGAGCCCAAGCGTATCTTGGACAATCCTTCCATGTCGAAGCTATTAAGGAGCTCCGAAAGTTTTTTGCAACTGAACCAAAGTCGCCTAGACGCGCCGAGGCCAAGCTGAAGCTCGGGATCGCGCAGGTACGCTTGAAACAGTATGACGATGCCCGAGAGACGTTCCGGGCATTGGTGAAAGACGGAGGGGTGGAATCCCACGAAGCGTCGGTCTGGTTGGCTCGTGTTTATCTTCGTCAAGGACAGGGAGACAAGTTGCTGGATTTTGCCAAGACGTTGCCGACCACTCCATTCTCTGCGGAGCAGAAGGGCCAGATCGCCTTGTTTGCCGGAATGTGGTTGGAGGATCAGGGGCATTTTGACGACGCGATTCTACAGTATCGGCAAGTGGCAAAAATTGGAGAACCGTTGTCCCAGCGTGCCGAGGCGCGCTGGCGCGTGGGCTGGGTATTCTACCGTACAGCGCGCTACCGCGAGGCGGGTGACGAGCTTCGGCTGCTTGTCGATCAGCATGACTATGATTTTGAGCCACAAGCCCTCTATTGGATGGGGCGTGCAGCCGAATTGAGCCAGCAGCCTCACGCTCGCGATCTATATGCGCAACTTTGCCAACGATACGTCCATACCTATTATTGCCAACTGGCTCGCGAACGGATCGATCTCACGCGATCGGAACCTCATGCGGCAGAACCGATTGCGGCAACGCCCTTGGTGAGCGGCGGCACGCCAGCGAATGGTGAGGTTACTCGTTCGGTGACTGCGAGGGCCGAAATAGGGCAGCAGCCGGCATACCGTCGAGCGCTTGAGCTCAAGACGCTAGGGTTAGACTCGGATGCGACGCGTGAGTTGGCCGGGTTAACTGATCGGTATAACCAAGACCCCGATGTTCTCATGGCTCTTGCCACGATGTTGAACGAGGTGGGCGCATACCATCATGCGCTCCGACTCGCGAGGGCGAGGTTCCGTGATAAATTGGAGCGAACCAACGGGATGGTCGATCCGTCGCTGTGGAAGGTGGCCTATCCCACCGGGCTTCTTCCCACCATCAAGAGCCAGGCTGTCAAGGGTGTTGATCCTTATCTGGTGGCGGCGATCATTCGAGAAGAAAGTCAGTACGATTGGCAAGCTGTGTCTCGTGTTGGTGCGATTGGCCTGATGCAGGTGATGCCGGGAACGGCCAGTATTGTCGCGCAACGGCTTGGACTTCCTGCCGTCGGACGAGATGACCTTTTCGATCAAGAGACCAATATTCAGATTGGGGTTCACTACGTCGAGCAGTTACTTGAACAATTTTCTGGAGATGTCGCGCTGACTATTGCTTCATACAATGCAGGGCCACTCGTTGTTGGAACCTGGGTGGCGCTGCATCCAGGACGAAGTCAGGATGAGTTCATCGAATTAATTCCGTATCAAGAAACGCGGCAATATGTGAAACGCGTTCTCCGAAGTTACCGAGAATATATACGGCTTGACAAAGCCTCCTGATGGCTATTTCTTGACAAGATGTGGACAAGTTTCTATAGTGCGCCACAACCTATTGTGGTCTTAACGAAGAGAGTGGGTGGATGGCACTTGACCGATTGGATGCGTTGGAAAGTCGCATTAGGGACCTCGTGAAGCTCGTTCAAGAATTGAAGAAAAAAAATGCAGCCATTGAGGAAGAGTTAAAGGTTGCTCGACGGCGACTTTCAGAAAAGGATGAAGCGAATCGACGGTGGGAACAAGAGCGTGTCGATATCAAGTTGCGTATCGAACGAGTACTCAGCGATATCGAATTGTTGGACTGCCTAGAGGAACGAAAGGAGGTGGCCTTTGACTAAGACCATTGATGTTGAAATCTATGGCCAACGGTATACGATACGTGGCGAGGCTGACGAAGGGGACGTGCGCCGGCTTGCGAGCTTCGTCGATGGGCAGATGCGCCATCTCGCTGAAGGGATGAATACGACGACCCCATCAAAACTCGCCGTGTTGACCGCCCTTAATTTAGCGCATCAGTTGTTTGAGCTTGAGCGAAAGCGTGCTCAGGGTGAGGCGGATATCGAGCAACGGATGAAGTCGCTTATGGAATCAATCGAGGAGCAGGTGCCGACCTCGCTCTTTCGCTAGATTCAACTTGCAAAGAATGTTCCTCTTTGATATCGTATTTGTGTGCGTAGGGGATGCTGTAGTTTTTACGATTAGGGATATGACTAGGTGCTTGAACCGGTTGAGTAATCCTGGTATATGATGCAGTCACAACGGAATGGATGTGGGTTCTTGATGCTGGTGGAATTGAGGCAGTTAGCATGTGTACGAGGGTTCATATACTTTATGTGTAGCCTCTTGGAGATGCTGGGCAGGGTTATGGAATTTATGTGGCCGTCGAGGAGTGCGGTGTGGGGAAATAGTCAGCAGCTACTTCCGGTTCGCGCACTCAATCTTCCTCTGCGGAGGTTACCGTACCGACATCGACGGGCTTCGTGGGGACTTTCTCTCACAGGACATACCCAGCATCTCAATCCAGCACAGCCCCCATTCCCAGCGAGCTCATACTCGGATTAGGTCTGTAGACCGCGTTTCCGGCCGTCCTCTTCTCGTCCCTCGTCTCTCCACTGCGGCTCCCGCATCAGGATCATTGAATAATGTTGTAGCACGCGAGACGGAGAAGCAGCATTCTACTCGTTTCGCGACTGGAAGGGGGGAGTCTACATGGCAACCTCAATTTTTGCCTATCTGTTGACTGGACTCATAGGAGGGTTGCTCGGAATTGGCATTTTTGAGCTGATCCGCCGTTCATCGGGCACGAAGAAGAAGATACAGGAAGAGGAACAAGCTCGACAGGCGATACAAAATGCTCAGCGGGAGGCGGAGAACATTGTTAAAGAGGCGAAGTTAGAAGCAAAAGATCTTCTCTTGAGATCGAAAGAAGAGTTAGAGAGGGACCAGAAGGTCAAGATGGCCGAGTTCGCCACTGTCGAAAAACGTTTGGTTCAACGAGATGAAACCATCGAGAAACGAATCAGCGTGATCGACAAGCGGGATAGTGAAGTACAGAAACGAGATCAAGACCTCGGGAGGCGAGAAGAGAAGCTGCAGACTAAGGAAGCGGCCTGTGCTCGAGTGGAGAAAGAGCATCGTGAGGCATTGGAGCGCATTGCGGGAATTACGGCTGAAGAGGCAAAAAGGCAGCTTGTTCAAGAAATGGAAAGCCAGGCGCGGCTCGAGGCTGTTGGACATGCCAAGCGGACGTTGGAAGAGGCGCGGGAAAATGCGGAGCGCGAAGCGCGTGAGATCATTACCAATTCGATTCAACGGGTGGTGCGTGACTACGTGTCCGAATCCACAATTTCAGTCGTGCCGATTCCAAACGATGCGATGAAGGGACGGATCATCGGGCGAGAAGGGCGCAACATCCGCGCAATTGAAGCCGCAACCGGGATCGACCTGATTATCGATGAAACGCCTGAAGCCGTCATTGTGTCGGGCTTCGATCCGTTGCGCCGCGAAATCGCCAAGGTCTCGCTCGAACGGTTGATGCATGATGGACGTATTCATCCGACGCGGATCGAGGAGATCGTTGAAAAGGTCAAGGTGGATATCGACAAGCTCATGTACGAAGAGGCCGAGAAAATCATCTTTGAGTTGGGGCTCTCGGATTTCCACCCGGAGTTAATCAAGGTGCTGGGTCGGCTCAAGTACCGGACCAGCTATGGGCAGAACAATCTCTATCATTCACGAGAAGCGGCGTACATTTGCGGTATCATGGCGTCTGAGCTTGGTCTCGATGTGAAATTAGCGAGGCGGGGAGCGTTGCTGCACGATATCGGGAAAGCCGTCAGCCATGAAGAAGAAGGTCCGCATGCCATGTTGGGCGCTGAAATTGCCAAGAAGTACGGCGAAAGTGAGAAGATTGTGAATGCCATTGCGGGGCATCATGAACAAGTACCGCCGATCTGCCCGGAGTCGGTGTTGGTCGCTGCGGCTGAAGCGTTGTCTGCGGCCAGGCCTGGGGCTAGACGAGAAGCCCTGGAAACCTATGTGAAGCGGCTGGAGAAGTTGGAATCGCTTGCGACGACGATCAAAGGGGTGCAGAAGGCGTACGCCATTCAAGCGGGCAGAGAAATTCGTGTGATCGTTCGACAGGAAGATATCACCGATGCCGAGTCGTTCCAATTGTCTCGTGATTTGGCGAAAAAGATTGAGCAAGAGCTGACTTATCCCGGTACGATTAGAGTGACAGTGATTCGCGAGAGCCGGTATGTGGAGTATGCCAAGTGAAAGTTCTGTTCATCGGCGATATTTTTGGAGAGCCAGGCCGTCGCGCTGTGGCTAAAGTTATTCCGAGGCTGGTGGCACAGCGGCAAGTTGATATCGTGATCGGGAATGGCGAGAATGCAGCCGGAGGATTCGGTATCACGCCGGAATTGGCAGAAGAGCTATTTGAGCTCGGTCTCGCGGTGATTACGACGGGGAATCATGCCTGGGATAAGAAGGAAATTCTTGACTACTTTCCCCGGGAGCCTCGACTCCTTCGTCCGGCCAATTATCCGAGCGGGGCGCCGGGCTATGGAAGTGTGGTGGTCGAGTCGGCCGGTGGGGAGCAACTCGGCGTTCTTCAGCTAATGGGGCGAGCCTACATGCCGACATTGGACTGTCCGTTCCAGGTGGCGAAGAAAGAATTGGCCGCACTGAAAAAGCGAACGGTTGCCGTGATCGTCGATATGCATGCGGAGGCGACGTCTGAGAAAATGGCGATGGGGCATTATTTGGATGGAGAGGTTATTGCCGTAGTCGGCACCCATACGCATGTGCAAACGGCCGATGATCAGATTCTCCCGAAAGGCACTGCGTATCTGACGGATATCGGAATGACCGGTCCGCTTCATTCCGTCATCGGGGTGAAGAAGGAGTTAGCGATCGAAAAGTTTCTGACCGGGATGCCACGACGCTTTGAAGTGGCCTCGGGTCCCTCCGTCTTTTGCGCGGTGTTGCTTGAACTCGATGCGCGTCTTGGCAAGGCGTTGTCGATCGAACGAATTCGCATCATCGACTAAAGGAGACTCGCCACGAATCTTCCTGGTTTTTCCGCTTCCCTCTCCCCGTCTGCTGTTCCGAAACGGGTGTTCACGGTTTCGGAGTTGACGGGGCTGCTTCGCGCCTCCATCGAAGAACAATTTCCCGACATCTGGTTGGAAGGCGAACTTTCGAATCTTCGCGCCCCTGGGTCGGGACACGTCTATTGCACACTCAAGGACAGGACGAGCCAAATTCGTGCCGTGTTGTTCCGGTCCAGTGCAGTTCGGCTGCGCTTTGCGCTGCAAGAGGGGCTGCAAGTGATCGTGCGGGGGCGACTCACGGTCTACGAACCGCGCGGAGAATACCAGATGGTGCTCGACACGGTAGAGCCGAAGGGAATCGGTGCGCTGCAGCTGGCAGTCGAACAGTTGAAAGAACGATTGGCAGCAGAGGGGTTGTTTGACCAGGGGCGGAAGAAGCTGATCCCGGTGTTTCCCAGGACTGTGGGTGTGGTGACTTCACTGACTGGGGCAGCCATTCGAGATATTCTGGCTGTCCTTCGTCGGCGTTGGCCGACGATTCAGGTTCTTATTGCTCCGGTTCAAGTCCAGGGGGAGACTGCCGGGCGCCAAATCGCCGAGGCGCTGGCTGAGTTGAACGACTGGGGCTCTGTCGATGTCATCATTGTCGGGCGAGGCGGAGGATCGTTGGAGGATCTCTGGAGTTTCAACGAAGAGATTGTGGTGCGGGCTATTGCCGCATCCCATGTGCCGGTTGTATCGGCTGTTGGACATGAAACCGATGTGACGCTTGCTGACTTCGTTGCCGACCTCCGGGCCCCGACGCCGTCGGCGGCAGCGGAGGCGGTGGTTCCGGTGTTGGCCGAGATCATCGAACGATTGCGGGAATTGACGGTTCGGATGGGGCAGGTGATGCTCCGGCATTGTGCCTATGAGCGACAGCGGCTCAATGGCGGCGTTCGAGGGTTGACGGATGTACGTATTCGCCTCCAGGACGCAGCGCAACGCACTGATGATTTGGTCGATCAATTGCGCGATATGGTTCAACAACTGCTTACATCAGGGCGCGAACGAGTTCACGAAGCGCAACGTGATCTGTCCCGTCTCAACCCAATCGTCACAGTCAAACAAGGTCTGACGACAGTCCCTCAATTCTCGAAGCGCCTTGAAGGGCAGATGGAGGCGATATTGACGCAACATCGTCACCGGATTCACGTGACGCTGGCGCAGCTCAATACCTTGAGTCCCTTGGCGATTCTTGCACGTGGCTACAGTATTCTTCACACAGTTCCGGCTGGCCAGATTCTCCGTCGAGCGAGTGATGTGGAAGTTGGACAGGAGTTAGAGGCTGAATTGGCACATGGTCGATTGAGTTGTAAGGTGACGGGTGTGTGTGACGATTCCACAGTTTAAAATCGCGGTGTGGTCCAGTATAATGACGGCTCATCATCACAATCACGAGGCATGTTGTGGCAGCGGTGAAATTTGAACAGGCAATGGCCCGACTGGAAGCCATTGTCGGTGAGTTGGAAAAAAACGATCTCACTCTAGACGAGTCGCTCAAGATCTTTGAAGAGGGCATTCGTCTCTCAAAGAATTGTCTCAAGATTTTAGAAGAGGCCGAACATAAAGTTGAAGTGCTTGTGCAAGATAAGAATGGCAAGAAACGAATCCACGCCTACTCTCCCGACGACGCAGCTGATGAACCGTCTTCCTAGCGTTCCTCGCACAGACCTCTCTTTCCATTCATGCCCTGATGCAGGGTCTCCCTAGTCGGTATGGCTTCCCTCATGCGTGTCCATAAAGAACGGTTGGACCGTTTGATTGCAGCGCAGGGTTTGGCTCCCAGTCGTGAAGCGGCAACGAGAATCGTATTGGCTGGAGGAGTATCAGTTGATGGTGTCATGGTGGATAAGCCCGCGAAATTGGTGCCATTGAATGCGCGGATTGAGATCGTGCAGCCGGCTTTGTATGTCAGTCGATCCGGCGACAAACTGGCTGCAGCCCTTGACGCCTTTCATATTGATCCGAGAGGGGCAATCGGTATGGATGTTGGGTGTTCGACCGGTGGATTTACCGATTGTTTGTTGCAGCGAGGAGCGGCCCGCATCTATGCGATTGATGTAGGGTATGGACAGTTTGAATGGAGGCTTCGGCAAGATTCACGTGTTGTCTTGCTCGAACGAACCAACATTCGGTATGTTGACCGTGCAACGGTTCCTGAGCCGATTGATCTGGCGGTGATCGATGTGTCGTTTATTTCTCTGACACTGGTCTTGCCTTCGGTCGTTCACTTACTCAATAGCGCGGCAATGATCGTGGCCTTAGTGAAGCCACAATTTGAGGTCGGCAAGGGTCAGGTGGGACGAGGGGGGATCGTCAGAGATGATACGCAACGCGAGGCGGTGACCGAGAAGGTGATTGCCTGTGCTGTCCAGCTGGGGATTCAGCTGAAAGGCGTGCTCGACTCTCCCGTGATTGGACGAAAAGGGAATCGGGAAATTCTTGTTGGTTTTGAACGCAAGCCAACAGCCTAATCGAGTAGATGGTGGATAGATGATGGTGTGGGTTCATAGGCGATGGGGGCATGCATGAAAGTACTTGTGACCGGAGGTGCCGGTTTTATCGGGTCGCATTTGGTCGATCGTCTTATCCAGGAAGGGCATGAGGTTGTTGTCGTAGACAATCTGTCCACTGGAAAACGGCGAAACCTCAATCGCGCCGCTCGGTTTTTCAAGTTGGATATTCAGAGTGGGGGACTCGAACGGGTGTTTCGCAACGAAAGGCCCAATTTAGTCATGCATCTTGCCGCGCAGATGGATGTTCGAAAATCTGTGGAAGATCCAATCTTCGATGCCCAGGTGAATGTCCTTGGGACACTGAACGTCTTGCAGCAATCGATCAACCATGGTGTGCGGAAAGTGGTGTTCTCCTCATCCGGTGGGGCTATCTACGGCGAGCAGGAGATCTACCCTGCCCCCGAATCCCATGTCACGAGGCCTCTGTCGCCTTACGGTATCAGTAAACTGTGCGGGGAGCAGTATCTCTCCTACTATCAACGAGTCAATGGACTTCAAATAGTGAGCCTGCGCTATGCCAATGTGTATGGCCCACGACAAGATCCTGAGGGCGAGGCTGGGGTGGTCGCAATCTTTATTCAGAAGCTATTGAATAACGAGCAGGCGGTCGTCAATGGGAATGGGCGGCAAACGCGAGACTTCGTGTATGTCGAAGATGTCGTTGAAGCAAATCTTGCGGCGATGGGGCAGGATATACAAGGGACGTATAACGTTGGAACAGGGGAAGAGACTTCCGTTAACGATTTACTCAGGATTTTAGTTCGCCATACGAATTCGTCGTGCAAGGAAGTTCATGGGCCGGCCAAAGGTGGCGAGCAGGCACGGAGTGTCATTGATTCAGGCAAGCTCCGGCAAGAATTATCCTGGGAGTCAAGAACTGAACTCAGTGAAGGGCTCAAGCGTACTGTCGACTATTTCCGCGAACGCATGGGCTAGATCTGACGCTTTGTTCATGGTGGGGTACGCACGCATACCGCGTACGCGTGATCAGGTGGGTCAATATCGAGGAACGGTTCCGTCTACTTGGGCTGACCAGGCGTCAATTCCTCCCACCAAATTCTTCACATTTGGGAAGCCCTGTTGAAGCAGGAAATTCGTGGCGTCAGCGCTTCTCATGCCATGGTGGCAGATGGCGATGATTTCAGAGTCCTGGCTCAGTTTAGAGAGCGATTGAGGGAGCGTCCCGAGAGGAATGAGCGTTGAGCCAGCCAATTTTGCGAGAGAATATTCCCAGTCCTCTCTCACATCGAGCAGTACCAATTTGTCGCCTTTATCAAGTCGCGACTTCAGTTCTTTTGGAGAAATGACAAAGCTCATAGGGTACCCTCCTTACCGATGAGGTGCATAATAAGTGACCAGAGAAAAGCTTGTCAATGAGACCGATACCGCCATCAGGTTTGCATATATTGTATCGACATTGGTCAACTCGACGAACTTGAGTGCTCTTTCTAATTCAGGAGAATTATGAAGGCAAAAATGCACGTTTTTGTCAGCCTATGTCTCCATAAGGATTCACACTGGATCAGTTTTAGATATGGGGCGAGCTACTCAAAGGTGAGGCTGTTAAGAGCATTATGTATAAGATATTGATTGGTTGTGATAATCGTATGGTTAAGGCGTAGAATTGGTCCAGAAATTGCTCTATTCCAACAAAGAACGTGGCTGGTCGGGAAAGAGCACAATGGTTGTATGACCAATGGCCACACCCATTAGAAAAAAACCAGCTGAGCAAGTGCTTGTTATCTTGGTGACAGTGGCAAATAGAAAAGAAGCTGTCAAGATTGGCCAAGAAATGGTACATATGAAGCTCGCGGCTTGTGCGAATGTCATTCCAGGCATCCAATCGATTTATCGTTGGAAGGGAAAGGTCGTCAAGGCACAAGAAGTGCTGCTCATATTGAAGTCTACTAAACCGCGGTATCATGCACTCGAGAAAGCAATCAAGGCAATGCATGCCTATGAGGTTCCTGAAATTATCGCGTTGCCAGTTACAGAAGGCCTTGAGGCATATATCGGGTGGGTACGGAGTGAGGTCCAAGGCTAACTGTTTGGTGAGGGGGAAAATCCTTACAAGTAAAGGGTTGACTGAAGCAATCTGTCTCGATACACTCGCCAATAATAAATTACTGGCGGGTTTTGAGTAATTCACTCAGCGGGGGATAAAGGTTATGGGCCAGACGAACGGCGCCGAAGACAGCGATGCATACACCATCGTGGTCTTTCGTGGCGCAACAGCCAAGCCGCTGCGGTATAGCTTCCCTCGTAAGCTTGTCAGTAAGCTATCGATTGTCGGAGCCGTTTTAGCCTTTGTCAACATACTTGTCATTGGGCACTATGTATTGAGGACCAATGAAGTCTGGGAACTCTCGGCATTCCGTGCAGAAGCCATGAGTGCACGGGAGCAGACGGGGGCCTTTTCCAGTGCCGTCGATGACTTGAAGAAGCGTTTAACAGCCATGAAAGAAGTGAACCAGCGGCTTCGTGTGATGCTGGGCATCGAGAATCCTAAACCAGGGGATGTGACGAACGGTCGAGGCGGTGAGGATGCTCCCATTCCCGATAATAATATGTTCCCTCCCTCTGATAAGACCCTCAAGAGTAACACAGAGAATCCGCCATCCGGTTTGCCGGAATCTAGTCCAGGTGCTCTGACTAGCCAAACGGGCTTAGTTGCCGATTCAAACGGACTCAGTGAGCATGAAATGATTGCTTCAATCAAGGATGGTATAGATTGGCTCTCAAAAGAAGCCACGATTCAGGAACAGTCGCTTCAAGAGCTATCGTTGGCAGCTGAAAAGAAATCTTCTCGATGGGCAGCAACTCCATCCATTTGGCCAGTGAAGGGTTGGGTGACCTCCGGGTTCGGGCCAAGGGTTTCCCCATTTACAGAGAAACCTGCATGGCATGACGGGCTGGATATAGGAGCTGCGGCCAATGCGCCAATTCAGGCTCCGGCTCAAGGACGTGTTACAGCAGTCGGCTTTGATCCTAAATTGGGAATTCTCGTCAAACTCGACCACGGGTTCGGAATCGAAACTGTCTACGGACACCTCGCAAAGTCGTTAGTCAAAGAAGGGCAGCGTGTGAAACGTGGAGAAGCTATTGCATTGGTCGGCAGTACTGGATTAGCCACAGGTCCTCACTTGCACTACATGGTCAAAGTCAATGGCCAAGCGCTAGACCCGGTGAAGTATATCCTCGACTAGCTCGTTAAGATTCCTCGCTTCACTTGTCGTTCCCATACCACACATACTACCGAATCCCTCCTATGCTACTGCCGTCCACCACGGTCGTGTAATCATGTCACTATCCTGCCTATGACAGACATTGAGATTAATCGGTCAGTGAAGGCGCGCCCAATTCAGGATGTCGCTGATCAGCTTGGCATCCAGGCCAACGAGCTGCTTCCGTACGGAAAATTAAAAGCGAAGGTCTCGCTTGACGTGCTGGAGAGACTTCATGGTGCGCCGCTCGGCAAATATGTACTGGTGACCGCCATCAATCCGACCCCACTAGGGGAAGGCAAGACGACAACATCCATCGGGCTTGCCATGGGTCTTTCCCGCCTAGGCCATCGAACGGCCGTCACGCTTCGCCAGCCTTCATTGGGGCCGGTGTTTGGGATTAAAGGTGGAGGAACCGGAGGAGGAAGGGCGCAGGTTCTTCCGATGGAAGATATTAATCTTCATTTAACCGGCGATGCCCATGCCGTATCTGCCAGTCACAATCTCTTGTCGGCGTTTGTTGATAACCATCTGTTTCACGGGAATACACTTCAGCTAGATATAAATCGGATTGTTTGGCCACGGACGTTGGGGGTCAGCGATCGGTCGTTACGGCAGATCTCTCTGGGAGAAGGGGCTGTAAGTCGCAGGGGTCAGTTTGTGATTACTGAAGCGTCCGAAGTGATGGCGATTCTGGCACTGGCATCGAGTCAAGCCGATCTTCGACACAGGCTTGGGCAGATCGTTGTTGGGTTTACACTCGATGGCAAGCCAGTGCGGGCAGAAGAGTGTGGATGCGCCGGCTCCATGGCAGTCTTACTGAGAGAGGCATTGTTGCCGAACTTGGTTCAGACGCTGGAGGGAACTCCCGCATTTGTGCATACTGGTCCGTTCGGTAATATCGCACACGGGAATTGTTCGATCCTTTCCGATGCCATCGCCTTGCGTTGTTCAGACTATGTGATCACTGAGGCAGGGTTTGGGAGTGATCTCGGGGGTGAGAAATTTTTCAACATCAAGTGTCGCGTCTCAGGATTCAAGCCGGCAGCAGCTGTGGTGGTTGCGACGCTTCGTGCCCTTAAGCTTCACGGTGGTGGAGGCGCAGCCAAGGTTGGAGCCCCGCTTCCCGCAGGCCTTACTGGGCCGAATCAAGATGCATTGGCCAAGGGTTTTGCGAACTTGGAGCAGCATATTGCGAACGTGAAAGCCCATGGGGTGCCTGTGGTGGTCGCGGTCAATGCGTTTATCGATGACTCGGTGGCCGAGCTGGAATGGGTTCGAAAACGGGCTCTCGAGGTTGGTGCGGCGGATGCCGCAGTCTCAACCCATTGGGCCGATGGCGGGAAAGGGGCTGAAGAGCTGGCGAAGGCTGTGGTCGGCGCCACAGAGACAATGTCTACGTTCAGGCATCTCTATGACATCGCCTGGCCAATCAAGAAGAAAATCATGACCATTGCCACGCAGATGTACGGGGCCTCAGCCGTGTCGTTCGACGCACAAGCCGAACGAGACATAAAGGTGGCGCAGCAGTTTGGGCTCGATCAGCTGCCCATCTGCATGGCCAAGACGCCGTTGTCGCTATCGCACGATCCGGCGTTAAAGGGGCGCCCGTTCGAGTTTACGCTGCCGATTAAAGAGATGAGAATCCTCGCCGGGGCGGGATTTCTGACGGCGGTCTGTTCAGGCATTCAACTCATGCCTGGGTTGCCCAAAAAGCCGGCAGGGGAACGTATTGGGATCGATCCAGGCACGGGTGAGGTCGTGGGGCTGTCCTAACGGCTAGCGCTGTTTAAGATAGCGGAAGAATTCTGAGTCTGGACTCACCACCAGTGTGGACTTGTCTTTGAAGGTCTTCTTGTAGGCTTCCATCGAGCGAGTGAATTCGAAAAACTGGGGATCCTGCCGGTACGCGTCAGCATAGACTTTAAAGGCCTTGGCATCTCCAGCGCCCCGAAGTTCTTCCGATTCCTTGTACGCCTGCGCGAGGATAA
>JAKDNQ010000499.1 GCA_030456405.1 Nitrospira sp. | reverse complement strand
CCCATCGCGCATCTCGTCGTGCAGCCTGACGGTGGATTAAATCTCAGCAAACTTGCCGCTGCGTCGCCCACACCGGCCTCAGCGGCGGATGAGAAGGCTGTGGAGCCTCAGAAAGCCAAGAGTCCACCTATTCCGGTGACGATTGGTGTGGTGAAAATCGCGAAAGCGGCTGCGACGTTTCAGGATAATTCAGTGCGGCCTCCTGTACTGACCGGACTGACCGATCTGACTGGTACGATCAAGGGACTGTCGTCGAAGCAGCTGGCCAAAGCGGACGTTCACCTCACTGGTCGAGTGGGTAAAGTAGCGCCGCTCAAGATCGCCGGGACGATCAATCCATTGACCGAGAATGCATTTACGGATCTTACCATTACCCTAGGGGGCATGGATTTGACGGCGGAAAGCCCTTATAGCGGCAAGTATGTGGGTTATAGATTGTCGAAGGGAAAGCTCTCGCTCGATTTGAAGTACAAGGTCTCTCAAAAACACCTTGAAGCGGAAAACAAAGTGTTAGTCGATCAACTGACGTTCGGGGAAAAAGTCGACAGCCCAGACGCGACGTCGCTGCCTGTTCCGTTTGCGGTGGCTCTTTTGAAGGACCGCAAGGGACGCATCGACATTGATTTGCCCATTCGCGGAGACCTGAAGGACCCCGATTTCAAGTACGGCAAGGCTGTGATCTCAACGTTGCTCAACCTACTGACAAAAATCGTGGCCTCTCCGTTCACGCTGATGGGAAAGCTTATTCCTGACGGCGGATCCGAAGAGGATTTGCAATTCATTGCATTTCACCCGGGGAGCGCGACAGTGCCGGATGGGGAGTTGAAGAAATTCGAAGCCTTGGCAAAAGGACTGGAGGAGCGGCCGGGACTGAGGCTCGACATTACAGGAACGGCCGATCCAGAGTTGGATCGCGCGGCCATCAGAACGCGTAAGCTGAGAGAGCAGTTGATTGCCATGAGACAGCGCGAACGGGGAGGCGCGTCGCTTCAATCGGATGAACTATCGAGCGACGATGAGTCGCGATTGGTGTCAAAACTCTATGAGAAGCAGCAGGCCCAACTTGAAAAGTCCGCGCCACCTCAACCGGCCGAGGCAGATTCGAAGCCTCCGACAGTGGAGGGCATGAAACAGCAGTTGACTGCAACCATTGTTGTCGATGAGCTGGAGCTTGGCGCCTTGGCGCATCAGCGTGCGGAACAGGTGCGCGACCGGTTAATAGAAGGAGGAACGTTGGCAGAGGAGCGAGTGTTTCTTCTCGAACCGGATCTGACCGCCTCTGGGAATGAGCAGGTGAGGAGTCGGCTTACAGTTACAGCCGGATCATGAGAAATGACACGGATCTTGGAATAGCAAGCCTTCCGCCGGCGTGCTTCCCCCTCCCCCCCTTGGACCTACCGTACTGCATGGCTCCGCACGCAGATCTCGCGAGGTAATTCAGCGACTTCGCTGACGAATTGTCACGAATAATTCGAACGAGTTCTCTTCTTCTCTTTCCATTATTCAGGCGTATCACGGCATCGCGTCGCCATGTCAGGGGAAATGTCCTGACCCACATTATTTTTTAGAAACTGGGGTTATTGCTCGTATGCATTCTTCAGGGAGGACAGTATTGTAAAAATACTTTGGGAAAACGTGACGAAAAGACTGTGAATACACAATGAAACCGTTGTCAACACGACACTTCCTCTTCTTGATTGCAATCGGGGCGGCCCTGCTCCTGGGGCTCGTTATGAATTTTGTTCAAGCATCTTCGGGTCTGGTGAAGGCTCACAATGGTGGGGTGCGGAACGGAGCAAAAGTGACGGTGCAGTATCACATCACACTTCGCGATAACCCTTCCACAGCCTACAGCACTACTGAGCAATTCATCCAGGGTCAGCATATTATTCCCCTCGCGCTCGAGCAGCAGATGGCTGGCATGCAACCGGGAGAGACCAAAGTTTTTCCTCTGTCGGCGGAAGAAAGTTTCGGCCCCTACGATGAAACGAAGACTCAGACAATTCCGACTGCCACTTTGCCCCCTGATGCCCGAGAAGGCGATATTGTAAATGATGACGCAGGCCGGACTGCCAAGATCGTGAAGATATTTCCGGAAATGACCGTGCTCGATCTCAATCATCCTTTGGCGGGGCATCCGCTCCTGGTCACGCTACACATCGTGAGGATTGAGGTTCCGGGTGATATGGACACAAATATCGAACCCGGAAACGGTGATCAGCTTGATCTCGTCATGGTTGATCCCAGGACCGATTTGAAGGGAAATCCCATTCGCCATACCGACGTGTGAACACGTCTCTCAAAAGTAGTCATGCATTCGATGAGCGGTCAACGAGTGGTAACAGGTCACGTTCTTCGAGC
>JAKDNQ010000126.1 GCA_030456405.1 Nitrospira sp. | reverse complement strand
GCCGACCCCTAAAACTGCGGCGACCTGACACGTGGACTGCCGTTTTTAGGTTCATCGCTCCTGAATGGCTTGGTGCGGTAACATTGCTCTACGCCCTTATCCATAGCACGGTGTGCTACGAGGAGTTCGGCTGGCATTGTGTCCAGGTCGTAGAGTTGCGCGATGGTCTTTTCGTGATGGTGCTCCCGCGCCGCTAACACTGCCTCCGCCAGCCGGTTCATCTCTTGCTTCTGCGCGGCGCTAATGTCTGGCAATGGAAAGTTATTGTAGCAAATGGTGTTCGAATAACGGATTCGCTCTTCCAGCCTTCCTGCTACCGCTCGCACCCATAACATGTGCATTTGACTTGAGATGACTCCGAATAGCCATGGTTCTGCGTGATAAATCGCGGAAGCAGAATCAGCAACAACAACATCGCTGCCAAGGTAGCCGAATGGAATATAGGGCCTGCGCTCTGATGAGTGCCTCGGGATTACTATTGATGCAGCTTCCTCGTGCCTTGGCTCGCTAAACCGATGAGGAAATTTTGCATCCCGCCGTGTCGCTTTCTTTTTGCTGGCAAGACGCATCTCGCGCACCCTTTGCAACCGCCTATGAATTTCAGGAACGCTCTTGAAAAGGCGTGCTTGCTCATCCGTAAGCCATAGGCAGTAGCGAAAGAAACCATCAATATAATCCTCTGCGCCAACGAAACGGCGAATCACTTCTTTGAGTTCGGGATATTGGGCTAAAAGTTGGTCACGCTCGAGCCGCGATAGAATTAAATTTCCTCCGTCAGTTGGCTTACTGCCATAATCCATTGGCCTAATGAGGCTGATAGGCTCACGCCGTTTTGCAATGTACACGTTCTTGGCGTTCACCAGATAGCCATTGATGTTCTCTACTGTGCGAGTGACTTGTCCGTCATAGAGTCTCTTGTTTCGGACCGGCCCTTCTTGGAGGCCGATGATCACGCAGGTAACGCCAGCTTGTCCTTTTGCGTTATTGGTCCATTTGAAGGAGAGGTGAGCAAAGGCGATTGCGATCTCACTCGAAAAGATGTGGGGCCACAGCATTGCCACCTGCTCGCCTTGGCAAATGGAGTTCGTCGTCACAAAAGCGAACCGAGCGGTAGGAGCACCTTTCAGATACCGCGCAGCTTTGAGAAACCAGCAGGCGATGTAGTCCAAGTTCTTGAACCCGTCGATGCCGTTAAAAACAAACGCCATGTCTGCCTTCTGTTCGGCGTCCTGCACGCTAGAACCGAGGTATGGCGGGTTCCCCATTCCAAACACTTCAAAGCCACTCTCCTTTGGGCAAACCTTCTCCCAGTCCAACCTTGTTGCATTGTCGCACACGATCTTCGCCCCATCTTTCAGGGGCAACGACGCGGGAGTCTTCTCAAACGCTGCCGCAAACTCGATATTCATCTGATGCTCGGCGAGCCACAGCGCAAGGATGGCAACCTCATGAGCGAAGTCATCCAACTCGATGCCGTAAAACTGGCTGACCTGGATGCCAGAGAATGAAAATGGGAGTCCGCCAGCCAGTCGCAGCATCTCCCTGTAAATCGCCATCTCAAGTCGTCGCAGCTCCTTGTACGCGATGATGAGGAAGTTCCCGGAGCCGCAGGCCGGGTCGAAAATACGCAACCGATAGATACGGGAAAGCAGCTTGTTGAGCTTGGGCTCGGAGCCTTTGGCTTTTTCAAACTCCGCATACAGATCATCCAGGAACAGGGGCCGGATGACCTTCATGATGTTCGGCACGGAGGTGTAGTGCATGCCCAACTCGGCACGTATCTCGTCATCCACCACGCCCTGAAACATGGAGCCGAAGATATCGGGATTGATTTCCTTCCAGCTCTTCTTGCCCAGCTCGATGAGTTTCTGTCGGGACCTGATGGAGAACTTGGGGACATCCGATTGACGAGCATGGGTGTCGCTGAACAGCCCGCCATTCACATACGGGAACTCGACAAGATGCTTCGGCGTCTTGCCCCGTGCCTCGGTCTCGGTGTTCAGAGTCAGGAAAAGCTGCTGGAGAAAACCGGCAAGATCGGAGCCGTCCGTCTGCGTGTAGCTTTCGACGGCACCGGTGAAGAATTTGTCCGGGAAGATGCCGGTGTCCTCGGCGAAGTAGCAAAACAAGAGACGGGTAAGGAAGACGTTGAGGGCGTGGCGTTCTTCCCGTGTCTTGGGAGGATTGTCTGCCCGGATGAGATCATAGAGTTTGGCCATGTTCTCCGCCGCCTTCACATCCGCCTCGGCCTCCGCATGGAGGGTGCTCTTCTCCATCCCCGCCAGCGGGAGGAAGAAGGTGTAGTGCTCGTGCAGGTCGTCGATAGGAAACTCCACGCTATCTTTCCTCTTCGTGTCGAAGGCGGCGAGCGTCTTGAAGTCGGTGGCGATAAGGAATCGCGGCTTGTTCACGGCTATCCGGGAGTCCTTTTGCGCTGCCTCAATCGTCTGCATCGGAGTCGCGACATTGAGGAGGTCGGGGCGCAGAGGCGCGAAATACACCTTGGTCTTGAGTAGCGTGCAACCTTCTTTTTTGGCGAGATTCACCCCACCCGCCCCTTTCAACCGGGCGATGGTCGCCTTGGGCAGGCCAAAACAGGTGAGAAAATCGTAGATGAACTCGGCGGGCTTCACGGCAGCCGAGAGCTGCGTGATGTTATCGACGATTTGAACAAGTGTTATACGGCTAGACATAGGGACGGATGAGCAAGAAGTTCTTGACGTTGTTTGGTGTGACCATTATCCGCAGCAGAATACCCTTTTCCCTTTGAGAAAGCAGCCAACTAGGGCGGCGTTGCCCCACAAATGCAACCATTCACTCCCATCACTCGCATTCAATTTTGCTGAGATTGACACGGAGAGCATCCTTTTCACACAATTTTCCACTTTGCGTTCTTGCAGCCTAGCCCCCTGCTCCCCTCTTCTTTCGTAACATGAAGAAATTTATCTGTGTCCACCAAGTTACATTTCATGCGGTTTGCTTCGCCCGAACTGTCCTCATCAGGCCTAAGCAGGGGACTGCCCTACAATCACTCACACCGGGATAGTCAGCGCGGTGCTGAGCCGTATCGAAGGGAAGGACTGAGCATAAAGAAGGAGTTGCTCACGATGAAGGAATTGGCGGCGGAACTGCGTCTGAGTCCGAAGTCGATCTAGGGGCCTATCGCAAGGAGGAAATTCCTGGCGAGAAGCGCGAGACTCGCGGGACGAGCGAGACGAGGGAGAGCTTGTTTCGTTTGCCTTGTTGGCCGGACCGAAAACCCATCAGAGGAACCAAAGAAACCAGATGGACAAGTGAGACGCACGCGCTGCCATGGTGGGCGAAGATTATTCGTATTCTGCGCGTCGGCGACTCAACGGACGAGAGCGGGAGATTTCAGAGTCAGAGACTGAGGAGGAACGGCGGAACTCTTTGGCGGGGGTCCACCCCAAATCAGGACATCGGGGCAGAGGTCGGCCCCATTCTGCCAAACGACTGTCCCTGATTCGACTTTAACCTGCCGAAAAGCGAGAGGGTCTTTGCGTATGGTCTCGAACATCGAGCCCGTCAGCAGATCGGCGATATCGCGCTCAACGATCGATTCATCAGTCAGCGTAAGCCGAAGTCGAAAGCGTTCCACCGGCAGGACTTCGCGAATCCGAAGCAAGGACACAGGCGAGTCTCCTCGTATTACTCAAGCGGCGCGATGGGTGCGGGCGTGCGGCCACTGCGTGCCAACTCCCAATCTCGCCGCAGTTCGTCCCGATGCAACACGGCCCATTCTACCACTAGGAGCCTGTTCGACATTGCCTTCGTGATCCTCCTCCGCGCGACCTCGCCGTCAACCCATCTCGTGCAACGCATTCGAGACGAGGCCCATCGGTTCGCCATCACGTTTCACTGAAAACTCCGGGGGAAATCCCTGGTCGCTTCCGTCCTCGATCAGGTCATCGGCATTGGGGAGATCAGACGAAACACCTTACTCAAGAAATTCGGCAGCCTGAACAAGATCGCCACAGCTTCAGACAAAGAGATGAAAGAGGCGGGGATCGATAGGTCTGCTCCTACCCCAAACCATACGCGGTCCAGTCGAGCAGCCGCTTCATCTCTTTCTCGCCCGCGCAGCCGGTTTCACCGGTCGCGGCGCCTGCCCGGCCAATTCCGCCTCGATCTCTTCCACCGTGGGCAGCGCCGGGCGCAGCTCCGTCGGCAGCGCCCGCGTCAGTTCATACGTCGAGATGCCGATCGGTTTGTCGATGCCGGCAAAACTGTATTCGGCGAGAAGGCGATCTTTCGTCTGGCACAGGATGAGACCGATGGTCGGGGCATCGCTCGCGTGCTTAAGCCGGTCGTTGACGACGTTGCAATAGAGGTTGAGCTTGCCGGCGTACTCGGGTTTGAACTTGCCCTTCTTCAAATCAATGACGATGAAGGCGCGCAGGCGCAGGTGGTAGAAGAGCAGGTCGATGTAGAAATCTTCGCCGCCCACGTCGAGGCGGTATTGCCTGCCGACGAAGGCGAAGCCCTGGCCGAGCTCGAGCAGGAATTTCTCCAGGTGGCGGACGAGTTCGGTTTCGAGTTCGCGTTCATGGAACGGCTCAGCGAGGGTGAGAAAGTCGAAGATGTAGGGGTCTTTGAGCGTCTGCTGGACGAGATCAGACTGCGGCGCAGGGAGCATCGCGGCGAAGTTGGAAACGGCCTTGCCATGGCGAGCGTGGGCCAGTGCCTCGATTTGCAGGGCCAGGACACTGCGGCTCCAGCCGTTGGCGAGTGTCTGCTCCATGTACCAACGGCGCATCGGAAGGTCTTTGACCTTCTCGATCAGAATGACGTGGTGGGCCCAAGGCACGCACCACAGAAGAGAGTCGGATAATTGTGCAAGCGGGTCTTGCACAATGAGCGCAGGCAATTTCGCCACTGCTTGTGGCACTTTCTCCCGATGAGCCAATTTCGCCACCGGCGGGGGCGAAAATCCCGATGGAACAGGATACGAACGATGAAACGCAATCATATGATCGATGTTCCGCTCGGAAAACCCCTTGACCTCTGGAAGATCGTTTTTCAGCTCTTTCGCCAAGCGGGGAATGACAGCAGCGCCCCAGCCTTCGTTCGTCGATGATGCGGCCGATGTCCCAGTAGAGACGGACGAGCTCGGCGTTGACAGCGAGCATCGCGCGGGTCTGGGCTGCCTGGATGCGGCCTTTGACCTCGGTGACCAGAGCCGCGAAGTCGGAACGGACAATGGTTGCTTCGCGCGGCTGCTTACCCGCCATACCACAGCTCCTTTCCGCCTGAGGGCAAGCGCTCTGACAGACTGCATGAATCAAGAGGAATTCTCTTATTGCGCGGCAGCTTACCCCTTCCGCCGCAAGAAAGAACGCCAGAATTCAATGAATTACCAGCAAATGGATCAATGGACTCCATCGGCGACCGTGGATGGCTTCGCCACAGGGTCGAACCCTGGGATCTTTGGCCTTTCACGTTGAACTATCCCGCGACCAGATGACTGCACATTCATCAAGGAATTGTAGCTGGCCTGTCTTGTTCAACCAAATAAATGAGATAAACCAAACAAGCAAGACAAACCGGCTACCCCCCCCTGTTCTCATGCCCACGCGCATGGTAGGCTATAATCAGTCGCTACCGGAGAGAGGCCGATGAAGGGTAACAACTACCATCGTCGAGAATTCTCTAGAAAGTCAGCCTGGCTGTGGCCACAGCTCTTCATTGGAGTGATCGGAATAGTGATCGTATTGGCAGGACTACCGGCGCAGGCGAGCGAGTCTCAGACACCGTGGGAATGTTCGAGTTATACCGGTGACGCTCACACCCGTTGCGTGGAAACCTTTGCGGAGTGGCAGCGCGACCAGATCGCAGCACTCCAAGGGAAGTTGCAAGCGCAACAAGAGACCGTCAAGCTCTTAAAAGACCAGCTCGACCGCCAGGCCTCCACGAATGCCGAGCTGCAACGTCAATTGGCGCGACCACCGGCTGTCGCGCAAACGATCCCTCCCTTCTATGCTTATCCCCGTGTGGGACTCAGTTTCTCCCTGGGAAACCCCTGGATCTACGGCGCGCCATTTTATTACTCCCCGTTTCCCTTCGGCCCGCTCGGCTATGGACCCCGCTACTGGGGCCACCCTTGGTAATGGCGGCCTGGTTATCTCGTCTATTTGGTCTATCTGGTGTATCCACTCAGTCTAATCCAACCAAATAGACGAGAAAGACCAGAGAGAGACAAGACTGCGGGTACCCTCAGCATTCTGCTACGCATAATTGTCTTGAGCCAGACCGCAATATCGCATACCCTACGTAGATTCAAAGTTTGATGATATTCATCCATGACAGTACACACACAAAAGAAAGGATAGCTCATGCGCGTCATTACCTCCTGTATGATCACCCTGCTCTGTCTTGGGACTCCTGCGGCATTCGCGGCGGCCCCAGAGCCTACGACCGATGACCAAAAAACTCTTTACGCCTTGGGATTAGCCATCAGCCAATCGC